>NZ_AKJO01000073.1:0-207002 GCF_000282295.1 Pseudomonas sp. GM33 | reverse complement strand
TGGCCGATTACGGCCTGGTGGCGGACCTGTTCGAAGCCATCCCTGAGCTGGAGAAGCTGGTCTAAACCGGCTGCTTCACTTATAAAGAGCCCGGCCTTTTGGTCGGGCTTTTTTTTTGCTCTTCTGTAGGAGCGAGCTTGCTCCGGGCGGCGTTCCGACGATGGGCGTTAACGATGACGCGTTCATTCTGGAAAAACGCAGCGCATTGACGTCCATCGCGAGCAGGCTCGCTCCTACAGGGAGGCATAACCGGGTATGAGTGGAGTGTGAAGCCATGGATCTGCGCCTTGTGTGGAGCTTGCTGGGATTGACGCTGTTGCCGGCGCTGTCTTTCGCCGCAGGCAAATGTGAACGCCTGGTGGTCACCGGCAGCCCCGACGCGCCGCCGTACCTGTGGCAAGACCCGCAGAATCCCAAACACCTGATCGGTGCCAGTGCCGATTTGTTGCAGCAAGTGGCGGGGGAGTTGGGGCTCAAGGTCGAGCTGCTGTATGCCGGCAAACGCGCCCAGGCCCTGGACGAAGTGCGTAGCGGCCGGATGGACATGCTGGCGGACGCGACGTTGACCGTCAGTGAGCTGGAAACCCTGGATTACATCCATCCACCCTTGCTGGAAAACGACTACCTGGTCTGGACGCGCAAGGATTCGACACTGGTCTACAACGAAGCGCCAGACCTGCACGGCCATCCGGGTGCCGTGTCGGAAAAGGCTCGATTGACCCCGCAATTCAGCACCTTTGCCGCCCAGCAATTAACCCTAGCGCGCACGTCCAACCTGACCCTGGCCTTTCAGAAGCTGTTGTTGGGCGAAGTCGAATTTGTCCTGGCCGGACGTTACTCGGGCATGGCGACTGCACAGGCACTGGGCTTGGCCGGTGATCTGAGCGCGCGTTCGCAACCGGTCGACAAGCCTGGCCTGTTCCTGGCGATTTCCCACAACTCGGCCTGCAACGATCCGTGGTTGCGCGGACAGTTGGCCAAAAAGATGACAGAATTGCCCGCGTCCGGACTGACGGAAGCCGTGCTGATGCGCAATATCGAGCGCTGGAAGGCACAGCGCTCACAACCGCAGCAACCCCCGCAACACCCCGTCAGTACCCCAAAACAGTAGGGATATTTAGTGAGTATTCGACCTCTTTTCGCTGCCGTGGCCATTGTCGCCCTGGCGGGTTGTGCAACCGATCCGGCGCCGAATGAACAAATGCGGCTGACCGAACAGGCACTCGAACAGGCCAAGGCCGTGGGTGCCACCGCCGACGATGTGCCGGAAATGAAACTGGCCGAGGACAAGTACAACCGCGCCAAGGGCAACATGACTGATCAATCGTTCAAGAACGCGCGCATGCGCGCCGAACAGGCCGAACTGGATGCGCGCCTGGCTGAGGCCAAGGTGCTGACGGCCAAGAGCAAGGAACAATTGAGCGTGCTCAACACCCGCATCGCCCGTCTGCAAAAGCAGCTGGGAGATGCTCAATGAGCCTCAAGCGCAAAACCCTTGGCGGTTTGATCCTGGCCGCCAGCCTGACCGGTTGCGTCAGCCAGCACAGCGAGACCGCGTTGCAGCAGGCCGGAACCGACTTTCAGAAGGTCAAGGAAGACTCCAATGTGCTGCGAATCGCCCCCAAGGACGTGATCCGCGCCGGTGAGTCCCTGGCCCGTGCCGATCGCCTGTCCAGCTATTGGGGCAGTGGTTCGGACGTAGTGCATTACGCCTACCTGAGCCAGCGCTACAGCGCCATTGCTCGGGAACACACCAATCAGGCGCTCAACGAAGAAAAAGCGGCAAAACTCGAACTGGAACGCCAGCGTCTGCAACTGGCATTGCGTGAGTCCAAACTGTTCAGTGTGCAGCAGCAAGGCAAGTGGCTAGAAGAGCAGATCCTGGCATTGACCACCTCCCAGACCGACCGCGGTCTGGTGATGACGTTGGGCGACATGCTGTTCGACACCGGCGAAGCGGAATTGAAACCTTCGGCCAACCGCGTGGTGTTGAAGATCGTGCAGTTCCTGCAACTCAACCCCAAGCGTGTGGTGCGGATCGAAGGTTACACGGACAGTACCGGGGGCAAGCAGGAAAACCTCAAGCTGTCTCGCGACCGCGCACAATCGGTGGCTGACGTGCTGATGGACCTGGGTATCGACGACAAGCGCATCCAGGTCGAAGGTTATGGCGACGAGTATCCCGTGGACGCGAATGCGTCGGAACGGGGCCGTGCGCAGAACCGTCGGGTGGAAATTGTGTTTTCCGACGAAAACGGCCAGCTCGGCGCCGCCCGGTAGGGTGTGCGTCGATGGAAAACCCGGCCTGCCATGCAGCGCCGGGTTTTTTTACGCCTGCCGATTACCGCACAAAACAGTACAGATTTTGCTGACACTGCACTGTACGGTCGACTATTGTGGTAACTGTCCCCGTACACTTCTAAACTGTTCCGGTATTGTTTCACACAAGAATAAAATGCCCGTGAAATCGAGTGCTGCGTCATGACCAATCTTTTGCTCTATCAACGTATTGCTCAACAACTGGCCGAAGACATCCGCCGTGGGGTCTATCAGCCGGGAGAGCGCGTGCCTTCGGTGCGCAAGATGAGCTCGCAGCTCAATGTCAGTCATGCGACGGTGTTGCAGGCGTATGCCAATCTCGAAGATCAGGGGCTGATCCGCGCCCGGCCGCAGTCGGGTTACTACGTGCACCAGACGCCGGCACTCACGGCGCCGACGCCGGATATCGCCCGGGTCGAGCGCCCCGGCCTGGTCACCCGCAGCAGTATCATCCAGCAAGTGCTGGTCGAATCCCGTCGTGAAGGTGTCTTTCCGCTGGGCGCGGCGGTGCCGAGTGTCGACTATTTACCAGTGCGGGCGCTGCATCAGCAATTGGCCAAAGTCACTCGTTTCCATAGTCCGCGCGCCTTCAGTTATATGTTCAGCCCCGGTTTCGAGCCGTTGCGCCGGCAGGTGGCGATTCGCATGCGCGATGCCGGCGTGGTGGTCGACCCGTCGGAAGTGGTGATCACCCACGGCTGCGTCGATGCGCTGCAGATGTCCTTGCGTGTGCTGACCCGTCCGGGCGATCTGATCGCAGCCGAGTCGCCGACCTATTACGGGTTGCTGCAACTGGCCGATCTGTTGGGCCTCAAGGTCATTGAGATCCCCAGCGATCCGGCCACGGGCATGAGCCTGGAAGCCCTGCAACTGGCAGCCAATCAGTGGTCGATCAAGGCCTTGGTGCTGACCACCCGGCTGAGTAATCCGTTGGGTGGCACCATGCCTGAAGAACGGCAGAAACAACTGCTGCGCCTGGCGTCGGACTTCGATATCCAGATTGTCGAAGACGATATCTACGGTGAGCTGATGTTCGAGCAGGGGCGCACCAAATCCCTCAAGGCCTATGATCGGCTGGACCGGGTGATCTATTGCTCGAGCTTCTCGAAAACCCTGTCGCCCGGGGTGCGGATCGGCTGGATGATTGCCGGCAAGTATCAGCAGGAAATCCAGCGCTTGCAGACCTTCAGCACGCATTCAGCGTGCAGCGTGACCCAGATGGGCATTGCCGCTTACCTGGAAAATGGCGGGTACGACCGGCATTTGCGCTTCATTCGTCAGGAGTACCGCAAGAACCTCAGTGCCTTCCAGCTGGCCGTGCAGCAGTATTTCCCGGAAGGCACGCAGATGACCCGGCCTACCGGTGGCTTCATTCTGTGGGTGAGTTTGCCGGGGCGGGTCAACACCCAGGAGTTGCACGTGCGGGCATTGCAGCAGGGCATCAGTATTGCGCCCGGGCTGATCTTCAGTAATACCGAGCAATTCAATCACTGCATTCGCCTCAATTGCGGCACGCCCTGGAATCGTGAGGCCGAGCGCGCGTTGATGACCCTGGGCATGCTGGCCACCCAACTCTGCCAGGAGATGGCTGGCGGTTTGTAACAGTCTGCTACTGCGCTTGTCTTGTGGGCTGCAACAGGCGAGCATAGGCACCTCTGCCGTTTGCACCCACCGTTGGATACATGAAACCGATTTGTCCTGCCGCCTGGTTTTTGCTCTGCCTGATTGCGAGTATTCAGCCGGTATCCGTCGTTGCGGCCGCGGGGCAGGATCAGCAGGCCACCGGCAGTTTCCACGTCGCACCGATAGAAACCGCACCGGCAAAAAAAGCCTCGCCAGTCAGTAAATCGGCGACGCCCGCGAAAAAACGCCCACCCATTGCTTCCAAATCGAAAGCGGCCAGCGAAGTGGTAAAGACCGAGCTTCCATCCGCCAAGCTGGACCTGAGCTTGCCCAAGGATATGGTTCAGGAACTGAAACCCGTCGGAACGGTGCCGTTGTCCAAGCGCGAACCGCTGCTGCCCCAGATGTTCGGTGACAAAAGCGGCAGCAGCCCGTTCCAGCTCAACGGCCGCCTGCTCAGCAATGAAATGCAGCTGCAACTGCGCAATGAAGAGCGCCGCGAGGTTGAAGGCGCGGCACTGGATTTCGAATTCAAGCAGTAACACCAACAAGATTGGCAAGCCGCAGAACAGACGCTTTGTCGGAGACTGGTCGGTCATGCCCGTTTGCGCGGAAAAACCCGCTCGCAGGTATTTTAAAACAACTGTTTTAGCGGGTACTCTGTGCCCCGTCCTTTACACATTGCTCGTCGCGAGGAGCTTGTCGTCATGAAATGCCGTGAGGGCTGTGGCGCTTGTTGCATTGCCCCGTCCATCAGTTCACCGATTCCCGGTATGCCTAACGGCAAGGCCGCAGGGCAGCGTTGCCTGCAACTTTCCGCCGATAACCTGTGCAATATTTTCGGTCAGCCGGAACGGCCGGCAGTGTGTTCTGCCTTCGAGGCCGACCCCGAGGTGTGCGGAAGCAGCAGCGAAGAGGCCATCCGGTTGATTGGCTGGTGGGAGCAAATGACGGCGGCGTGATGTGTCCCAACGAACGGAACTTCAACAATAAGGAATAAGACTATGGGTTCGCTGCATCGTATGGCTGTGCTGTGTGGTTTGACGGTTGTGCTGGCTACCTCGACGGCCCAGGCCGAAGACTGGAAAGTCAAGAAAGACGAAGACGGCATCAAGATCTCCCTGAGTGAAGTGGCCGGGTCTGACTACAAGGCTTACCAGGGCGTTACGCTGATGAAAACCACCATCGCCAAGCTGCGTGCGTTGCAGGATGACGTGTCCGGAGCCTGCGCCTGGATTCACGAATGCAAAACCCAGAAGCTGCTCAAGCACGAAGGTGACCAGAGCTGGACCTACACTCAATTCAACACCCCATGGCCGGTGACTCCGCGTGATTCGGTGCTGCACATCACCACCACCGAAGGTGCCGATGGCAGCCTGACCCGCAAGCTCGAAGGCGTACCGAAATACATTCCTGAAGAAAAAGGCTTCGTCCGGGTCGCCAAGGTCGACGGTTTCTGGAAGTTCGTACCCAAGGGCGACCAGATCGAAGTGACCTATCAGGTGCACACCGAACCGGGTGGCAGCGTGCCGTCGATGGTGGCCAACAAGTTCGTGGTGGATGCCCCGTTCAATACCTTGAAAGCCCTCAAGGAGCGCGCCGAGAAGTAACGGCGTATTGCGTTAAAGGCGACTTCGCAGCGCCCCGACCGGTTCGGGGCGTTTGCGTTTTTGGCCGGGCAGGGCGCTTTAATTTGTTTCCGGATATGCGTTGCACGAAATTTTCACCAAGTCTCCAAGACAATTCGCCGGCTCTCCCGCCACACGCAACGTATTCCTGAGTGCAGGATGAAACAGTCGGGATGAGGGTAGTAATCAATGGCAATACAGCCGTTGATCGTGCAACATTTGCGCACCGCGCAAACCCCCGGGCCTGTTACGGGCCGAAAAGAGGGCCAGGCGCAGCTGTATTTTTGAAACTTCAACTTCCAATGGGTCCTAAAACGACATGGCAATCCCGGACGCCCTGAATCAGCAGCGAGCTTCTAGTCGCCTGCTGCAACCGACCGTCAAATCGCATCTGGCCTACACGCTGTTGTGTGCCCTGGTCATGATGGTCATGTTCAGCCTGCTGCGCGTCGCGCTGCTGGTCTACAACCGCTCGATGATCCTCGATACACCGGCTTCGACCTTCCTCGAGGCATTCGCCAACGGTCTGCGTTTCGACCTGCGCCTGGTGGTCTATCTCAGTATTCCGTTGCTGCTGGCATTGTTCAGTGCCCGGGCCATGGCCGCACGCGGGCTGTTCCGTCTCTGGCTGACGGTCGTCTCCAGCATTGCGCTGTTCCTGGGCCTGATGGAGATGGACTTCTATCGTGAGTTCCACCAGCGCCTCAACGGCCTGGTCTTCCAGTACGTCAAGGAAGATCCGAAAACCGTGATGAGCATGCTCTGGTACGGTTTCCCCGTGGTCCGCTACCTGCTGGCATGGGCCGTGGGCACCTGGATCCTGAGTCTGGCATTCAAGGGCGCCGACCGTGCGACCCGCCCTCGTGGTCCGTTCAGTGGCGGCAGCATCGGCACTCGCCAGGTTGCGCCGTGGTATGCACGCATTGGCGTGTTCGTGGTTTGCCTGCTGATCTGCGTCGTCGCGGCCCGTGGCACCTTGCGTCAAGGCCCGCCGATGCGCTGGGGTGATGTCTACACCACAGATTCCAACTTCGCCAACCAGTTGGGGCTCAACGGTACTCTTTCTCTGGTCGCCGCCGCCAAGAGCCGGATGTCCGAGGATCGCGACAATATCTGGAAGGCGACCCTGCCTCAGCCACAAGCCCAGCAAGTGGTGCGTGACATGCTGGTGGTACCGGCCGACAAACTGGTGGATACCGACACCGCAGCGGTACGTCGCGATTACACCCCGCCGGCCGACAAGACCCTGCCGATCAAGAACGTCGTTGTGATCCTGATGGAAAGCATGGCCGGTCACTCGGTGGGAGCGCTGGGCGGACCGGGCAACATCACGCCGTACCTCGACAAACTGTCGAAGGAAGGCTTGCTGTTCGACCGCTTCTTCTCCAACGGCACCCATACCCACCAGGGTATGTTCGCCACCATGGCCTGCTTCCCGAACCTGCCGGGCTTCGAATACCTGATGCAGACCCCGGAAGGCAGCCACAAGCTGTCGGGTCTGCCGCAGTTGCTCAGTGCCCGTGACTTCGACGACGTGTATGTCTACAACGGCGATTTCGCCTGGGACAACCAGTCGGGTTTCTTCAGCAACCAGGGCATGACCAACTTCATCGGTCGTAACGATTTTGTGAACCCGGTGTTCTCTGATCCGACCTGGGGCGTGTCCGACCAGGACATGTTCGACCGTGGCCTGGTCGAGCTCAAGGCGCGAGAAAACGGCAAGCCGTTCTATGCCTTGCTGCAAACCCTGTCCAACCACACGCCTTATGCCTTGCCGACGCCATTGCCGGTCGAGCGCGTAACCGATCGTGGCAACCTGAACGAACACCTGACCGCCATGCGTTACTCGGACTGGGCTCTGGGCCAGTTCTTTGAAAAGGCCCGCAAGGAGCCGTACTTCAAGGAAACCCTGTTTGTCATCGTCGGTGACCACGGTTTTGGTAACGAACAACAGATCACCGAGATGGACCTGGGCCGCTTCAACGTGCCGATGCTGATGATTGCACCGGGCATCCAGGAAAAATTCGGCCAGCGTGACCACACCGTGGGCACCCAGATCGACATCGTGCCGACCATCATGGGCCGCATCGGTGGCGAAGTGCGTCATCAGTGCTGGGGACGCGACCTGCTCAACCTGCCGCAAGGCGACCTCGGCATTGGTGTGATCAAGCCGTCGGGCAGCGAGCAGACCACGGCCATCCTCACCGCCGACCAGATTCTGGTCCTGCCGAAGGACAAGGACATGGCGCCGAAGTTGTATCAGTATGAATTGGGGGCCACGCCTCGCGCCGAAATCATTGCTGACGCGCCGCGTACCGCCGAGTTGAAACTCAAGCTCGAAGCGTTCCTGCAAACAGCGACCAAGAGCCTGCTGGACAACACCGCAGGTGTCGTTGACGGCAAGCCGGACTAAGTTGTGACGCAATAGAAAAGAGGCCCTTCGAGGGCCTCTTTTTTTTGCCCGGCGGTTTTTATATTCGGCCGAGCAAGAGCAGGATCAACAGCACCACCAACACGACGCCGATGATTCCGGACGGGCCGTAACCCCAACTTCTGGAGTGCGGGAAGACCGGTAAACCACCGATCAGTAACAGGATCAGAATGATGATCAGTATTGTGCCCATGTCTATTTCCTTGTTGAAAATGCAGTGGAATGACCATGCCAATCAGGTCAGCGGGAATGAAGTAAATTCGAGCTGCTTAAAAATTCCGACTCTCGCGCCTGCAGGAAAATTCCAAGTTTTTTTGAAGTATTTCGGACAGGTTCTTATTTCTTTTGTGATTGCCTTAGTTGCTTGTCACGCGCCCGCGGTTTGCTCGGGCCATTCAGCAATCTGATGGAGCGTGGGTCGGGCAATTTCCTTCGCTACACTCGATGCATCTTCCGAGAACAACAAGGCTGTTTGCTATGCAAAATCGCATGATGATCACTGGTGCAGGCTCTGGCCTGGGTCGCGAAATCGCGCTGCGCTGGGCGCGTGAAGGTTGGCAACTGGCCTTGTCGGACGTCAGCGAGCCCGGTTTGCAGGAAACCCTGAAGCTGGTCCGTGAAGCCGGTGGCGATGGTTTTATCCAGCGCTGCGACGTGCGCGACTACAGCCAATTGACGGCGTTCGCCCAGGCCTGTGAGGTCAAGTTCGGCGGCATCGATGTGATCGTCAATAACGCCGGTGTAGCCTCTGGCGGCTTCTTCAGTGAGTTGTCCCTGGAGGACTGGGACTGGCAGATCGCGATCAACCTGATGGGCGTGGTCAAGGGCTGCAAGGCTTTCCTGCCGCTGCTGGAACAAAGCAAAGGCAAGATCATCAACATCGCGTCCATGGCCGCACTGATGCAAGGCCCGGCGATGAGCAACTACAACGTGGCCAAGGCGGGCGTGGTGGCGTTGTCCGAAAGCCTGCTGATCGAGCTGGCCCATCAGGAAGTCGGCGTCCATGTGGTGTGCCCGTCGTTCTTCCAGACCAACCTGCTGGACTCCTTCCGCGGCCCGACCCCGGCCATGAAAGCCCAGGTCGGCAAGCTGCTGGAAAGCTCGCCGATCAGCGCCGCCGACATTGCCGACTACATCTACCAGCAGGTCGCTGCCGGCGAGTTCATGATCCTGCCCCACGAACAGGGCCGCATGGCCTGGGCGATCAAGCAGAAGAACCCGCAATTGCTCTACAACGAAATGACCGTCATGGCCGACAAAATGCGCGCCAAGGCCAGGCAATCCGCAAGCTGATCTTGCCCGCAGCCAACGCTGTGGTTAGGGTGGCCGCCATCGGCCATCCTTGCGAGACGCTTGCATGCTCAATTACCTGTGGTTTTTCCTCGCCGCGCTGTTCGAAATTGCCGGTTGCTTCGCCTTCTGGATGTGGCTGCGCCAGGGTAAAAGCATGTGGTGGGTGGTGCCGGCGCTCCTCAGCCTGACCCTGTTCGCCCTGCTGCTGACCCGTATCGAGGCCACCTACGCCGGCCGCGCCTACGCTGCCTACGGTGGCATCTACATCATTGCTTCGATTGGCTGGCTGGCCGTGGTCGAGCGGATTCGTCCGCTGGGTTCGGACTGGCTCGGCGTGGCGCTGTGTGTGATGGGCGCGAGTATCATCCTGTTCGGTCCGCGATTCTCCGCGTCCTGACAGCTCGTCCCTACAATCACCCGGCTTGTCGGACTTTTCCGTCAGCGGGGTGGTTCAGGTGCTGTCAGTCCGGTCCGGTTTGCTGTCGGAGCATTGTAGGCGCACGGCGGGCCGGGCATCTTCAGGGGCCAGTAATCCCTGAAGGACACTCCTTATGCTCGTACTCAGTCGCGTTGTGGGCGAAACCATTTCCATCGGTGACAACATTTGCGTGCGCGTTCTCGCGGTCAACGGAAACCACGTTCGCTTTGGCGTCGAGGCGCCCCAGGACGTTAATGTGCACCGCTCCGAAATCTATGAACGCATCCAGAACAAACTGGCGAAAACCAAGGAGCGCTGAAGCTTCAGTCAAACAGGTGCTTGGGCACGTCATGCTTGAGCATCAGTTGGCATTGCTCGCTTTCCGGGTCGAAGACAATCAGTGCCTGGCCCTTGGTCAGCGCCTGGCGCACGCGCAGTACGCGGGTTTCCAGCGGCGTGTCGTCACCATTGTCGGTGCCGTCGCGGGTCACGAAGTCCTCGATCAGGCGGGTGAGGGTGTCGACTTCAAGTTGGTCGTGGGGGATCAGCATAGGCACCTCGGTTGGATCAATGGCGCGATGCTACGGCGTATGGCCGGTATCGGCTAGCCTGGGATTTGATGTTGTCTGCACTGACGCCATCGCGAGCAAGCTCGCTCCCACAAAGTTCAGCGGCGAACCGGAGAATTGTGTTCACCACCGATCAACTGTGGGAGCGAGCTTGCTCGCGATAGCGGTTTACCCGGCGATGAAGATCCTGGATCAGCTCTCCGACCGCTGCCCCACCAGGCTGTCCACCGACGGCACCCGCGTATCGCTTTCCATCTGTGTGTCATGTTCGAGCTGATGGCTGAACCGGTCCAGTGAGCCCTTGGCCGGTTGCGCATCGCTGGCAAACACCGGCGGGCTGAGGATGTACGCACCGAGCAGGCGGCTCAGGGCGGCGAGGCTGTCGATGTGGGTGCGTTCGTAACCGTGGGTGGCGTCGCAGCCGAAGGCGAGCAGGGCCGTGCGAATGTCGTGGCCGGCGGTGACCGCCGAATGCGCGTCGCTGAAGTAGTAGCGGAACAGGTCGCGGCGTGCCGGCAGTTCGTTGTCGCTGGCCAGGCGCAAGAGGTGACGCGAAAGGTGATAGTCATACGGCCCGCCGGAATCCTGCATCGCGATGCTTACCGCATGTTCGCTAGAGTGTTGGCCGGGCGCGACCGGTGCGATGTCGATGCCGACGAATTCACTCACGTCCCAGGGCAACGCCGCCGCGGCACCGCTGCCAGTTTCCTCGGTGATGGTGAACAACGGATGGCAGTCGATCATCAGTTCTTCGCCACTGTCGACGATGGCTTTGAGGGCCGCCAGCAGCGCGGCCACTCCGGCCTTGTCATCGAGGTGGCGGGCGCTGATATGGCCGCTTTCGGTGAACTCCGGCAACGGGTCGAAGGCGACGAAATCGCCGACGCTGATGCCCAGCGACTCGCAGTCGGCGCGGGTGGCGCAGTAGGCGTCCAGGCGCAACTCGATGTGATCCCAACTGATCGGCATTTCATCCACGGCGGTATTGAACGCGTGCCCGGACGCCATCAACGGCAGGACGCTGCCGCGGATCACGCCGTTGTCGGTAAACAGGCTGACCCGGCTGCCTTCGGCAAAGCGGCTGGACCAGCAGCCGACCGGTGCGAGGGTCAGGCGGCCGTTGTCCTTCACCGCACGCACTGCCGCGCCGATGGTGTCCAGGTGGGCGGAAACGGCGCGGTCGGGGCTGTTCTTCTTGCCCTTGAGCGTGGCGCGGATGGTGCCGCGCCGGGTCAGCTCGAAGGGAATGCCGAGTTCTTCAAGGCGTTCGGCGACGTAACGCACGATGGTGTCGGTGAACCCGGTGGGGCTGGGAATGGCGAGCATTTCCAGCAGGACTTTTTGCAGGTAACCGAGGTCCGGTTCGGGGATTTTGCTGGTCATGGAAACTCCTGATTGGTTATCGCCTGTACGGCCGCCTTCGCGAGCAGGCTCGCTCCCACAGGGGAATGCGATCACATGTGGGAGCGAGCCTGCTCGCGAAGGGGCCGGTCCAGGCAACACATCACTAAGAAACTGCCGGCTGGCTGTGCGGAAACAACAAATCGACAAACCGCTCCGCCGTCGGCTGCGGTTCGTGGTTGGCCAGCCCGGCCCGTTCGTTGGCTTCGATAAACACGTAGTCCGGCTGGTCAGCGGCGGACACCATCAGGTCGAGGCCGACCACAGGAATGTCCAGCGCCCGGGCGGCCCGTACAGCCGCGTCCAGCAGCGTCGGGTGCAGGATCGCCGTGACGTCCTCGAGAATGCCGCCGGTATGCAGATTCGCCGTACGCCGTACAAACAGATGCTCACCGGCCGGCAGAATGCTGCCGTAGTCGTATCCGGCCGCCTGCAAGGTGCGAAGGGTTTCCGCGTCCTGCGGGATCTTGCTTTCGCCACCTGTGGCTGCTTGTCGGCGCCGGCTCTGGGCTTCGATCAACTCGCGGATGGAGTGTTGGCCATCGCCGACCACTTCGGCCGGCCGGCGAATCGCGGCCGCGACCACTTCAAAACCGATCACCAGGATTCGCAGGTCGAGGCCTTGGTGGAAGCTTTCCAGCAGCACGCGGCTATCAAACTGACGGGCCGCCTCGATGGCGTGCTGTACCTCCTCGATGGTCTGCAGGTCGACCGCCACGCCTTGGCCCTGTTCGCCATCCAGCGGTTTGACCACCACGCGCCGGTGCTCATCAAGGAACGCCAGATTGTCATCGGCGTTGCCGGCCAGTTGCTGCACGGGCAGGTTCAACCCGGCAACCTTGAGCGCCTTGTGGGTCAGGCTCTTGTCCTGGCACAGGGTCATGCTGATGGCGCTGGTCAGGTCACTCAGGGATTCGCGGCAGCGTACCCGGCGTCCGCCATGGCTGAGGGTGAACATTCCGGCATCGGCGTCATCGACTTGCACATCGATGCCGCGACGGTGTGCTTCTTCGACGATGATCCGGGCGTACGGATTAAAGGCGGCTTCGGGGCCAGGCCCGAGAAACAGCGACTGGTTGATGCCGTTCTTGCGCTTGATGGCGAAGGTCGACAGGTTGCGAAAACCGAGCTTGGCGTACAGGTTCTTCGCCTGGCGGTTGTCGTGCAGCACGGACAGGTCGAGGTAAGCGAGACCGCGACTCATGAAGTGTTCGATCAAATGCCGCACCAGCACCTCGCCGACGCCCGGCCGCGCACAATGCGGGTCGACCGCCAGGCACCAGAGACTGCTGCCGTGTTCCGGATCGTTGAAGGCCTTTGCATGATTGAGACCCATGACGCTGCCGATGACCGCGCCGCTGTCATCGTCTTCCGCCAGCCAGTACACCGGGCCGCCCAGGTGGCGCGCAGTGAGCAGGGTGGCATCGATCGGCAGCATGCCGCGCGCCTGATACAGCTGGTTGATGGCCTGCCAATCGGCGTCGCTCTGCGCGCGTCGAATGCGAAATCCACGAAACACCCGGGTCGCCTGGCGGTAGTCGCTGAACCACAGGCGCAAGGTGTCGGACGGGTCGAGGAACAGCTGCGCCGGCTCCAGCCCCAGCACCTGCTGGGGCGCGGCGACGTACAGCGCGATGTCCCGTTCGCCGGGCTGCTCGTTGAGCAACTCCGCGGCCAGGCTCGCCGCATCGGCAAAGGTGTGGCCGATCAACAAGCGGCCCCAACCGCAATGCACCGCAATCGGCGCGGCGCCGAGTTCACTGCCATCCTCGGCCAGGCGTGCCTGCAAACGTTCGTAGGAAGGCGACTGGCCGCGCAACAGGCGTTGGCTGAAAGCCGTGGCGTGAGGTTTCATCGGTCAGATTCCTTGTTCACTGAGCCACAGGTTGAGGGCCGCCAGTTGCCACAGCTTGGAGCCGCGCAACGGCGTCAACTGTCCCTGTGGATCGGTCAGCAGACGGTCGAGCATTGCCGGGTTGAACAGGCCGCGATCCTGGCCCGGATCGAGCAGCAACTCACGCACCCACTCCAGCGTATCGCCCTGCAAATGCTTGAGACCCGGCACCGGGAAGTAGCCTTTCTTGCGGTCGATCACTTCACTGGGAATCACTTGGCGCGCGGCTTCTTTCAAGACTTGCTTGCCGCCGTCCGGCAGTTTGAAACGCCCCGGAATCCGGGCCGACAGTTCCACCAGGCGGTAGTCGAGAAACGGCGTGCGCGCTTCCAGACCCCAGGCCATGGTCATGTTGTCGACGCGTTTGACCGGGTCGTCCACCAGCATCACCGTACTGTCCAGACGCAAGGCCTTGTCCACCGCCGCATCGGCACCGGGCTGGGCGAAATGGGCTTTGACGAAGTCACCGGCGGCGTCATTGGCGGTCAGCCATTTTGGCTGCACGGTCGCCGCGTAGTCGTCGTAGCTGCGGTCGAAAAATGCGTCGCGGTACGCGGCATAGGGATCGCTCGCACCGTCCACTTGCGGATACCAGTGGTAGCCGGCGAACAGTTCGTCGGCACCCTGGCCGCTCTGGACGACCTTGCAGTGTTTGGCCACTTCGCGGGACAACAGGTAGAACGCGATGCAGTCATGACTGACCATCGGTTCGCTCATGGCGCGGAACGCGGCGGGCAGTTGTTCGATGATCTCTTTTTCATCGATGCGCAATTGGTGATGCTGCGTGCCGTAGTGCCGGGCGATCAGGTCGGAGTACTGGAACTCGTCACCGCGTTCGCCGCCGGCATCCTGGAAGCCGATGGAGAAGGTCGACAGATTGTCCACGCCGACTTCCCGCAACAGGCCCACCAGCAGACTCGAGTCGACACCGCCGGACAGCAGCACGCCAACATCGACCGCCGCACGCTGACGAATCGCGACGGCTTCGCGGGTGCTGTCGAGCACCCGGTCGCGCCAGTCTTCCAGGGTCAGGTTTTTCTCGTCGTCGTGGGGGCCATAGGCCAGGGTCCACCAGGTTTTCTGCTCGGTGCGACCATCGGCTTCGATGCGCATCCAGGTGGCTGGCGGCAGTTTTTCGATGCCCGCCAACAACGTGCGCGGTGCCGGGACCACGGCGTGGAAATTCAGATAGTGATTAAGCGCCACCGGATCGAGGAGCGGATTGATGTCGCCGCCCTTGAGCAATGCCGGCAGTGCTGAGGCAAAGCGCAAGCGCTGGCCGGTGCGCGACAGGTACAAGGGTTTTACGCCAAGACGGTCGCGGGCGATGAACAGGCGTTGGGCATCGCGCTCCCAGACGGCAAAGGCAAACATGCCGTTGAGTTTCGGCAGCAAGGCTTCGCCCCAGGCGTGATAGCCCTTGAGCAGGACTTCAGTGTCGCCACCGGAATAGAAGGAGTAACCCAGGCTTTCAAGCTCGGCGCGCAGTTCCGGAAAGTTGTAGACAGCGCCGTTGAAGGCCAGGGACAGGCCCAATTGCGGGTCGATCATCGGCTGCGCCGAGCCGTCCGACAGGTCCATGATTTTCAGGCGCCGATGGCCCAGGGCAACCGGCCCCTGACTATGAAACCCCCAGGCGTCGGGGCCGCGAGGGGCCAGGTGATGGGTGATTCGCTCAATGGCTGCAAGGTCTGCAGGTTGATGATCAAAACGTAACTCGCCAGCTAATCCGCACATAAATTCCTTACCGGTTTTTCCGTTGGGGAGGGTCAATCGATACCGCGCCAAAGGGGCGGGTACTCAGAAACTGACCCGCCTCGGCAAGGGGAGTTTTATATCGATGAGTTATAAGCGGGCGAAGTCGGGGCCGAGAGCCGCTGTGCGGGCGCTCTCGACGGCGGTATCGGCTATTTGCCCCGGATCAGGCGCCGTAACGCAAACCGGTTGGGATGACAGGCTTCGGCCACGCTTCTGGGCAAGGGCAGGGGCTCGTTGTCCAGCCAGGCGGCCAGCAGTTCTCCGGACAGCGGCGCGGTGATCAGGCCGCGCGAGCCGTGGCCGCTGTTGACGTACAAGCCGTCGAGCCACGGGCATTCGACGTCCGGCACCTGTCGGGCGTCCTTGCCCAGCGCGGCATAGGCCTGAGCGAAGGCCTGGGTGTCGGCCAAAGGGCCGACGATTGGCAGGTAGTCGGGGCTGGTACAGCGAAACGCGGCGCGCCCCTGGAGGCTCTCGGGGTCAAGGCGGTCGATCTCCAGGCGCTCGACCAGATCGTGGGAAATCTCCTCGAGCATGGCCAGGTTGCCCAGGTGTTCAGCCGTGGTCGGCGTCAGGTCATCGCTGTTGAAATCGAAACTGGCCCCCAGGGTGTGTTCGCCCAAGCGTGCAGGGGCGACATAACCTTCGGCGCACACCACTGTGCTCAGGACCTGGCTTTGTGGCGTTTGCACCAGGCGAGTGATTTGCCCGCGAATGCGTTTGAGCGGCAACCCGGCACTCTCGGTGAAACGCTGGATTTCGGTGGCACCGGCGAGGACCAACACGGGTGCGCAGGCAAGCAATTGCTCGCCGTTCCAGGCTTGCCACTGATCCTCGACCTTGCGCAGTTCCAGCGCATCGCAATGCGTGAGCAGTTGGACCTGCGGATGTCCGGCCTGCCACTGGCACAGCGCCGGTGGGTGGACCCAGCCGCCTTGCGGATAGAACAGACCCCCGTGTGCCAGCCCGATCCCGGCCACGGCCTGGGCCCCGGATTGGTCCAGCAGGTGCAACAGGTCCGGCGCAAACGCCGCCGCCAATTGCGCCTGGCGTTCGGCTTCCTTGGCATTGAAGGCCAGTTGCAACACGCCGCAATCGTCCCAGTCGCGGCCCCGTTGCAAGTGTTCGAGCAGCCGCCGGGTGTAGCCGAATCCGCTGACGATCATTTGCGACAGCGCCGTGCCATGCGCCGATAATTTCAGGTAGAGCACGCCCTGCGGATTGCCCGAAGCTTCCCGGGCGATGTCGTCGTGACGCTCCAGCAACGTCACTTGCCAACCCCGCGCGGCCAGGCTGGCGGCGCTGGCACAACCGGCCAGCCCGGCGCCGATCACCAGTGCCTGGCGCTCGCCGCTCGGCGGTGCAGGTCGGGCAAACCAGGGTTTGTCGGGCGCCGGGGCGGGTACGTCGTGGGGCCAGCCAAGGAACTCGCCACGCAGGATTTCCCATTTGTGGCCGATGCCCGGGGTGCGTTTCATCTTGAAACCGGCGGCGTTGAGCAGGCGGCGCACCCAACCGGTGCTGGTGAAGGTGCTGATGGAGGCACCGGGCGCGGCCAGGCGCGCCAGTTCGGCAAACAGTTCGGCGGTCCACATGTCAGGGTTTTTCGCCGGAGCGAAACCGTCGAGGAACCAGGCGTCGATCCGGGCATCGAGTTGGGGCAGTTGTTCCAGCGCGTCGCCGATCAGCAGGGTCAGGGTGACGCGACCGTGGTCCAGCGTCAGGCGCTGAAAGCCCTGATGGATGGCCACGTACTGCTCAAGCAGTTGATCGGCAAACACCTTGAGTTCCGGCCACAGCGCCAGGGCCCGTTGCAAGTCGGCCGGGCTCAACGGGTACTTTTCGACGCTGACAAAATGCAACCGCGCACCGGTCGCGGCGTGTTGCTCGAACACCTGCCAGGCGCACAGGAAATTCAGTCCGGTGCCAAACCCCGTTTCACCGATGACCAGCCGCCCGCCGTCGGGCAAGGCCGCAAAGCGCTCCGCCAAACGGTTCTGCTCGATGAACACGTAGCGGGTTTCGTCCAGCCCCGATTTGTCGGAGAAATACACATCATCGAACACTCGCGAATACGGGCGACCTTGGTCGTCCCAGTCGAGTTGGGCGTGGGGCAATACAGGTTTCATGGCAGGCTCGGCAACGGCAAGGTCGCCATTCTAGCCGATTGACCGCGTGGCCAAGCTCTTTGTGGCGAGGGGGCTTGCCCCCGTTGGGTCGCGAAGCGGCCCTGAAATCAGCCAACTGGGTCTGTCAGGTAAATCCGGTTGGCTGGTTTTACGACTGCTTCGCAGCCGAACGGGGCGGTGCGGCGATCCGACAAGCCCCCTCGCCACAGGTGTTGGTGGTGTTAGGGAAAAACTCTGCTGGCCTTCAGTTCAATCCGCTAGTCTTGCTCACATCTGGAAGGGAGCCATCCATGTTCGAATCCGCCGAAATTGATCACGCCATCGACAAAGAAACCTATGACGCCGAAGAGCCGGCCCTGCGCGAGGCGTTGCTCGAAGCACAGTTCGAATTGCAGCAGCAACGCCGCTTTCCGGTGATCATTTTGATCAATGGCATCGAAGGTGCCGGCAAGGGCGAGACCATCAAGTTGCTCAACGAGTGGATGGACCCACGCCTGATCGAGGTCCGTACCTTCGATCAGCAAACCGACGAAGAACTGGCGCGGCCACCGGCCTGGCGCTACTGGCGGATGCTCCCGGCCAAGGGGCGCATGGGGATTTTCTTCGGCAACTGGTACAGCCAGATGCTGCAGGGGCGGGTCCATGGCGAGTTCAAGGACCCGCGCCTCGACCAGGCAATCAATGGCGCCGAGCGCCTGGAAAAGATGCTCTGCGATGAAGGTGCGCTGATCTTCAAGTTCTGGTTTCACCTGTCCAAGAAGCAAATGAAGGCACGTCTCAAGGCGCTGGCCGACGACCCGCTGCACAGCTGGCGCATCAGCCCGCTGGACTGGCAGCAATCGGAAACCTACGACAGGTTCGTGAAGTATGGCGAGCGGGTGCTGCGTCGTACCAGCCGCGACTATGCACCCTGGCATGTGATCGCCGGGGCGGATGCCCATTATCGCAGTCTGGCCGTGGGGCGGATTCTGCTGGCGGGCCTGCAGGGCGCATTGCAACGGCCAACGATCCATCCGGAGAAGGTCAGCGCGGCGCCAGTGTTCCCCAGTGTCGATCAAGTGAACCTGCTCGACAGCCTGGACCTGAGCTTGCACCTGGAGAAGGAGGATTACGAAGAACAGCTGATCACCGAGCAGGCGCGTTTTTCCGGGTTGATGCGTGACAAACGCATGCGTCGCCATGCGCTGGTGGCGGTGTTCGAGGGCAACGACGCGGCAGGCAAGGGCGGGGCGATCCGCCGGGTGGCGGCGGCGCTTGATCCGCGCCAATACAGCATCGTGCCGATTGCCGCACCCACTGAAGAGGAGCGGGCGCAACCCTATCTGTGGCGCTTCTGGCGGCACCTCCCGGCCCGGGGCAAGTTCACCGTGTTCGACCGCTCCTGGTATGGACGGGTGTTGGTGGAGCGCATCGAAGGGTTTTGCAGTCCGGCAGACTGGCTGCGTGCCTACGGTGAAATCAACGATTTCGAGGAACAACTCGTCGACGCCGGTGTGATCGTGGTCAAGTTCTGGCTGTCCATCGACAAACAGACGCAACTGGAGCGGTTTGAGGAACGCGAAAAGATTTCCTTCAAGCGCTTCAAGATCACTGAAGATGATTGGCGCAACCGTGAAAAATGGGATGACTATCGCGCAGCGGTCGGCGACATGGTTGACCGTACCAGCACCGAGATTGCGCCATGGACCCTGGTGGAAGCCAACGACAAGCGCTGGGCGCGAGTCAAAGTCTTGCGCACCATCAATCGGGCACTGGAGGAGGCTTTTGAAAAATCCGACCGGCATGAGCGCAAGAAGCAGAATGACAAGGATTGAGGCGATGGTTGCGCATACGCGGGGTGAATGATTGTCGCGGTCGGTGAAGGGCTGGACTTATGCTCGGTCCACTCTCAACCGACAACAACAATGAGGTATGCCATGCGTGAAGTGGTGATCGTCGACAGCGTGCGGACCGGCCTGGCCAAATCCTTTCGCGGCAAATTCAACATGACCCGCCCGGACGACATGGCGGCACACTGCGTCGATGCCCTGTTGGCGCGCACCGGTATCGATCCGGCAAGCGTCGAGGACTGCATCGTTGGCGCCGGCTCCAATGAAGGCGCCCAGGGATTCAATATCGGGCGCAATGTCGCGGTGCTGTCGCGCCTGGGCATCGGCACGGCCGGCATGACCCTCAACCGCTTCTGTTCCTCGGGCTTGCAGGCGATCGCCATCGCCGCCAACCAGATCGCTTCGGGTTGCAGCGACATCATCGTTGCCGGTGGCGTCGAGTCCATCAGCCTGACCATGAAAAGCGTCAACACCGACAACCTTATCAACCCGTTGCTCAAGGAGCAGGTGCCGGGCATCTACTTTCCGATGGGCCAGACGGCTGAAATCGTCGCGCGTCGGTACAACGTCAGCCGCGAAGAGCAGGACCTGTACGCGCTGCAAAGCCAGCAGCGTACCGCCGAGGCTCAGGCTGCCGGGCTGTTCACTGATGAAATCGTGCCGATGGCGGTGAAGTACCGCGTCGAAGACAAGGCGACCGGCCAGGCGCAGATCCTCGACGGCATTGTCGACCGCGACGACTGCAACCGCCCCGACACCACCCTTGAAAGCCTGGCCGGCTTGAAACCGGTGTTCGCCGAAGATGGCTCGGTCACGGCCGGCAACTCTTCGCAACTGTCGGACGGCGCGTCCATGACCCTGGTGATGAGCCTGGAAAAGGCACTGGCGCTGGGGCTCAAGCCGAAAGCGTTCTTCCGCGGTTTTACCGTGGCTGGTTGCGCACCGGACGAGATGGGCATCGGCCCGGTATTTTCGGTGCCAAAACTGCTCAAGGCCAAAGGCCTGCAAGTTGCCGACATCGATCTGTGGGAACTCAACGAGGCGTTCGCTTCGCAGTGCCTCTATAGCCGTAATCGCCTGGAAATCGACAACGCCCGGTACAACGTCAACGGCGGCTCGATTTCCATCGGCCACCCGTTCGGCATGACCGGTTCGCGTCAGGTCGGGCACCTTGTGCGTGAATTGCAGCGGCGCAATTTGCGGTACGGCATCGTCACCATGTGCGTGGGTGGGGGGATGGGGGCTACGGGGTTGTTTGAAGCGGTTCGTTGAGCCTCTTTGTTCCTCGCTGTCAGTTAGATAGCCATCGCGAGCAAGCTCGCTCCCACAGTGTTTAGCGGCGATCATTAATTTTGTGTACGCCATAAAACCTGTGCGAGCTTGCTCGCGATGGGCGCGCCGCGGTCTAAAATCATCCCCCGAAGATTACGACCTGCACAGTTTCATTCGCGGCCAGACCGTAACTGTCCCTGTGTGCGTCACCGCCGTGGGCCTAGAATGACGGCTCCTGTCAGTTGGCTTCGGGGTTCACATGCACATTTCATCGGGTCGCTGGGTTTACGGTCTGTTCCTGGCCTTGCTGACCGCGTTGTTGTGGGGAATCCTGCCGATCAAGCTCAAGCAAGTGTTGCTGGTGATGGACCCGGTGACGGTGACCTGGTTTCGCCTGCTGGTGTCTGGCGGTTGCCTGTTCATTTACCTGGCGGCCACCAGGCGCCTACCCAGCCGCAAAGTGCTCGGTCCTCGCGGTGGCTGGCTGGTGCTGATGGCCGTGCTCGGCCTGGTGGGCAACTATGTCCTGTATTTGATGGGCCTGAACCTGCTCAGCCCCGGAACCGCGCAACTGGTGGTGCAGATGGGGCCGATCATGCTGCTGATCGCCAGTCTGTTTGTGTTCAAGGAACGCTTCAGCCTGGGGCAGGGGATTGGCCTGCTGGTGCTGTTGATCGGCTTTGCGCTGTTCTTCAACCAGCGCTTGAGTGAGTTGCTCACGTCGCTGACCGACTACACCGCCGGGGTGCTGCTGGTGCTGCTGGCGTCCACGGTCTGGACCTTCTATGCCTTGGGGCAGAAGCAATTGCTGACGGTGTGGAACTCGCTGCAGGTGATGATGGTGATCTACCTGTTTTGCGCGGCGCTGCTGACGCCCTGGGTGCATCCGCTCGAAGCGCTGCAATTGAACCCCTTGCAGGGTTGGTTGCTGCTGGCGTGCTGCCTAAACACCCTGATTGCCTATGGCGCGTTTGCCGAGGCCCTGGCCCACTGGGAAGCTTCCCGTGTCAGCGCGACGCTGGCCATCACGCCGTTGGTGACTTTTGCGGCGGTTGCCATGGCGGCATGGCTGTGGCCCGAGTATGTGCATGCCGAGACGATCAATGGGTTGGGTTATGGCGGTGCGGTGCTGGTGGTGCTGGGGTCGGCGCTGGTGGCGTTGGGGCCGTCGTTGATTGCCGGGTTGAAGGCGCGACGGATGCGTATGGCTTGAAGAGCAAAAGATCGCAGCCTGCGGCAGCTCCTACAGAGGAATGAGTTTCCAGTGTAGGAGCTGCCGCAGGCTGCGATCTTTTCGCTTCACTGCAATTTCTAGCCCTTGGCCCCGGCCTCCAGCATATTCTCCGGCCTTACCCAGGCATCGAATTCCTCATCGGTCAGGTACCCGAGTTGCAACGCCGCCTCACGCAAGGTCAACCCTTCGCTGTAGGCCTTCTTGGCGATCTCCGCCGATTTGTCGTAACCAATGTGCGGGTTCAGCGCCGTCACCAGCATCAAGCCACGCTCCAGGTGTTCAGCCATTTTTTCCGCATCCGGCTCCAGGCCGGCCACGCAATGCTGCTGGAAGTTGCTGCAGCCATCACCGAGCAATCGGATCGATTGCAGCAGGTTATGGATGATCACCGGTTTGAACACGTTCAACTGCAAGTGGCCCTGACTGGCCGCAAAGCCGATGGCGACGTCGTTGCCCAGCACCTGGCAGGCCAGCATCGATAACGCTTCGCACTGGGTCGGGTTGACCTTGCCCGGCATGATCGAACTGCCCGGTTCATTGGCCGGGAGCCTGACTTCGGCAAAGCCGGCGCGCGGGCCGGAGCCCAGCAGGCGCAGGTCATTGGCGATTTTCATCAGGGTCACGGCGAGGGTTTTCAGTGCGCCGGACAGCGTGGTCAGCGGCTCATGGCCGGCCAATGCGGCGAATTTGTTCGGCGCGGTGATAAACGGCAAACCGGAGAGGGCGGCCAGTTCGGCGGCGATGGCTTCACCGAAACCGTGGGGCGAATTCAGCCCGGTGCCGACTGCTGTGCCGCCCTGAGCCAGCTCGCAGACCGCGGGCAGTGCGCTGCGGATCGCCCGCTCGGCATAATCGAGTTGCGCGATGAAAGCCGAGATTTCCTGACCGAAGCTGATCGGTGTGGCATCCATCATGTGGGTACGGCCGGTCTTGACCAGCTTCATATGGCGAGCCGCCAGCTCTGCCAACCCACCGGACAGCTCGTTGATCGCTGGCATCAAGTGCTGCTGCACCGCCTGGACGGCCGCGATGTGCATGGCGGTGGGGAAGCAGTCGTTGGAACTCTGGGAGCGGTTGACGTGATCGTTGGGGTGCACCGGGGACTTGCCGCCACGGGGGTTGCCCGCCAGCTCGTTGGCGCGACCGGCGATGACCTCGTTGACGTTCATGTTGCTCTGGGTGCCACTGCCGGTTTGCCAGACTACCAGCGGAAACTGGTCGTCGTGGTCGCCGGCGAGCACTTCGTCGGCCGCCTGCTCGATCAGACGGGCGATATCGGCGGGCAGGTCGCCGTTGCGATCATTGACCCGCGCCGCGGCTTTCTTGATCAGCGCCAGGGCATGCAACACCGCCAGCGGCATGCGTTCGTTGCCGATGGCGAAGTTGATCAGCGAGCGTTGCGTCTGAGCACCCCAATAGGCTTCATCCGGGACTTCAACCTGGCCGAGGCTGTCGGTTTCGATACGGCTCATCTTGCTCACTCCTGTAGGTCCGATTGCGCAGTTTAGGCCGTGATCGACGGCCGTGGTTCCATCAGTCTCAATTTGACCATTCAACCCCTCTAAATCAGGCGCGACAAGGCTTGGGGTTGAGCGACACACTTTTTTAGGCGCAGAATGGAGGCCCTTGGGGTCTTACCTCGCCAGCTAGAAAAGGAAACTCGATGACTCGTCTTCGTGCCATCTGTACCGCCGTTGCTTTGGTCTGCGCCAGCGGCCAGGTTCTCGCCGACACCGCCAGCCATAACGCCAGTGCCGAGGCTTTCCTGACCATGGCGCATGCTGACAAACTGGGCACCCCGGTGTACATGCAAGTACAGCAGATGTTTGCCCAGCGTTTCGAACAGACCAAAGCCCCAGAATCGAAAAAAGCCGTACTGGAAACCTACCAGGCCAAGGCTAACGCCGCTCTGGACCAGGCCATTGGCTGGAACAAGCTGAAGCCGGACATGGTCAAGCTGTACACCAGCAACTTCAGCGAATCCGAACTCAAGGACCTGGTTGCGTTCTACCAGTCGCCACTGGGCAAGAAAGTCATGGAAAAAATGCCTCAGCTGACCCAGCAATCGGCCCAGATGACCCAGTCCAAGCTGGAAAGCGCGGTGCCGGTGGTCAACAAGCTGCTGGCCGACATGACGGCCGAGCTGACCCCGAAAGACGCGGCTGCACCCGCCAAGAAAAAGCCTTAAGCGGAGTTCGGTATGACTATGCAACAACGCATCGAATCGACGCTGGCCCTGCTTCAGCCCGAGCATCTGCAAGTGCTGGATGAGAGCCACATGCACAGCCGTGGGCTGCAAACCCATTTCAAGGCCGTGGTGGTCAGCGCGCAGTTCGATGGCCTGAATCGGGTCAAGCGTCACCAGAAAGTCTACGGCACGCTCGGCGAGCTGATGGGCGAGTTCCATGCGTTGGCGCTGCATACCTACACGCCAGAGGAATGGGCGCAGATCGACGCGGCTCCGGCCTCGCCGACCTGTGCTGGCGGCAGCAAGCATTAAGATCAAAAGATCGCAGCCTGCGGTAGCTCCTACATGGGGATACATTCTCCTGTAGGAGCTGCCGCAGGCTGCGATCTTTTTTGTTAGAATGCCCAGCGCGCCGCTCACCCGGCGCGTTTTTTTTCGCATCCGGTTCACCCCTTACGAGGGTAGCCACCTGGAGATTTACCCATGACACAACAGATTGTCGTGGCGGCACTGTATAAGTTCGTCACCCTGGAAGATTACGTCGCCCTGCGCGAGCCCCTGCTGCAAGCGATGATCGACAACGGCATCAAAGGCACCCTGCTGATTGCCGAAGAAGGCATCAACGGCACCGTATCCGGCAGCCGCGAAGGCATCGACGGGCTGATGGCCTGGCTCAAGAACGATCCGCGCATGGACGACATCGACCATAAAGAGTCGTACTGCGACGAACAGCCGTTCTACCGCACCAAAGTCAAACTCAAGAAAGAAATCGTCACCCTTGGCGTGGAAGGCGTGGACCCGAACAAAAAGGTCGGTACCTACGTCGACCCGCAAGACTGGAACGCGCTGATCAGCGACCCGGAAGTGCTGTTGATCGACACCCGCAACGATTACGAAGTCTCGATTGGCACCTTCGAAGGCGCCATCGACCCGAAAACCACCAGTTTTCGCGAATTTCCCGACTACATCAAAGCCAACTTCGATCCGGCCGTGCACAAGAAGGTCGCGATGTTCTGCACCGGCGGCATCCGTTGCGAGAAGGCGTCGAGCTACATGCTCAGCGAGGGCTTCGGTGAGGTCTACCACCTCAAGGGCGGTATCCTGAAGTACCTCGAAGAGGTGCCGCAGGAAGAAACCAAGTGGCAGGGCGACTGCTTCGTGTTCGACAACCGCGTGACCGTGCGTCACGACCTGAGCGAAGGTGACTACGATCAATGTCATGCCTGTCGCACACCGGTCAGCATCGAAGACCGCGCGTCCGAGCATTACGTGGCCGGCATCAGTTGCCCGCATTGCTGGGATAAGCTGAGTGAGAAGACCCGTCGCAGTGCCATCGACCGGCAGAAGCAGATCGAGCTGGCCAAGGCTCGTAACCAGCCTCACCCGATCGGCTACAACTACAAGCAAGCATCCACCGAGGCCTGAACCATGTCTGCGCGCCTGCTCTATGTGATGGATCCGATGTGTTCCTGGTGCTGGGGGTTCGCCCCGGTGGCCAACGCGCTGGTCGAGCAGGCGCAAGCCGCGGGTGTGGATGTGCATCTGATCGTGGGTGGTTTGCGCACCGGTAGCGGTGCGGCGCTGGAACCGACCACCCGACGCTATATTTTTGAGCATTGGCAGGCGGTCAACGAGGCCACCGGCCAGCCGTTCAAGCTCGAAGGCGCGCTGCCCGACGGTTTTGTCTACGATACCGAGCCTGCCTGTCGGGCCTTGGTGACGGCGCGCAGCCTGGCGCCGGATTGCGCGTTGAAACTGCTCGGCCTGATTCAGCACGCATTTTATGCCGAAGGCCGTGATGTCACCCAGGCCAGCGTGTTGGTCGAGTTGGCGGAACAGGCCGGTTTGCCGCGCATCGAGTTTGCAGGTGCTTTCGATCGGGCTGATATGCACGCCGCCACCGCCGCCGATTTCACCTGGGTCCAGGACCTGGGCATTGCCGGATTTCCTACATTGCTCGCTGAGCGCAAGGGTCAATTGGCATTGCTGACTAACGGCTATCAGCCTCTGAGTGTGCTGTCCCCGCTGCTCGGCCGCTGGCTGGAGCGCGCTGCCTGTGCATGACCTGCCCGATGACGTCGCTACCGCTAAACGTGTCGACCGTCTGAGCTGGGCGGAAATCCGTCGTCTGGCCCTGCATCACAAGAAGTCCCTGTGGATCGCCAACGGCGTGGCCGTGCTGGCGACCTTGTGCAGCGTGCCGATTCCCTTGCTCCTGCCTTTGCTGGTGGACGAGGTGTTGCTGGGGCACGGTGACGCCGCGCTGAAAATCATGAACCATGCGCTGCCCGAAGGCTGGCAAAAAGCAGCGGGCTACATCGGCCTGATGTTGCTGGTGACCTTGACCCTGCGTTGCACGGCGTTGCTGTTCAACGTGGTGCAGGCGAAATTGTTCGCCGGGTTGGCCAAGGACATCGTCTACCGCATTCGCATACGCCTGATCGAACGGCTCAAGCGTATCTCGCTGGGTGAATACGAAAGCCTGGGCAGCGGCACGGTGACCACGCATCTGGTCACCGACCTGGATACACTGGACAAATTCGTCGGCGAAACCCTCAGCCGTTTCCTCGTGGCCATGCTGACCCTGGTCGGTACGGCGGGCATTCTGATGTGGATGCACTGGAAGCTGGCATTGCTGATCCTGCTGTTCAACCCGCTGGTGATCTACGCCACGGTGCAGTTGGGCAAACGGGTCAAGCACCTGAAGAAACTCGAGAACGACAGCACTTCGCGCTTTACCCAGGCGCTGACCGAAACCCTCGATGCCATCCAGGAAGTTCGCGCCGGTAACCGTCAGGGTTTTTTCCTCGGTCGCTTGGGGCAACGCGCCCGTGACGTGCGCGACTATGCGGTGAATTCGCAATGGAAAACCGATGCGTCGAACCGGGCCAGCGGTTTGTTGTTCCAGTTCGGCATCGATATTTTCCGCGCCGCGGCCATGCTCACGGTGTTGTTCTCCGACCTGTCCATTGGCCAGATGCTCGCGGTGTTCAGCTACCTGTGGTTCATGATCGGTCCGGTCGAACAACTGCTGAACCTGCAATATGCCTACTACGCTGCCGGTGGTGCGCTGTCGCGGATCAATGAACTGCTGTCGCGCGCTGATGAGCCTGAATACCCGGGCGGCGTCGACCCGTTCATCGGGCGCGAGACGGTCGGGCTGGAAGTACAAGGGTTGAGCTTCGGTTATGGCGATGAACTGGTCCTGAACCAGATGAACCTGTCCATCGCCCCCGGCGAAAAGGTCGCGATCGTCGGCGCCAGTGGCGGGGGCAAGAGCACGCTGGTGCAACTGCTGCTGGGCTTGTACACGCCGTTGGCCGGAACCATTCGCTTCGGCGGTTCGACCCAGCAGGAGATCGGCCTGGAAACCGTGCGGGAAAATGTTGCCGTGGTCCTGCAACATCCGGCGCTGTTCAACGACACCATCCGGGCCAACCTGACCATGGGCCGTGAGCGCAGTGACGAGGCTTGCTGGCATGCACTGGAAATCGCCCAATTACACGGCACGGTGCGGGATTTGCCCAATGGTCTGGACAGCGTCGTCGGGCGCTCCGGCGTGCGTTTGTCCGGCGGACAGCGTCAACGCCTGGCCATCGCCCGGATGGTGCTGGCCGAGCCCAAGGTGGTGATCCTCGACGAAGCCACCTCTGCGCTGGATGCCGCCACCGAATACAACCTGCACCAGGCCCTGGCGCGGTTTCTGAGCAACCGCACCACATTGATCATTGCCCACCGCCTTTCGGCGGTGAAACAGGCTGATCGTGTGCTGGTGTTCGATGGCGGCCAGATCGCAGAAGATGGCGATCATCAGCAACTGATTGCCGACGGTGGTTTGTACGCCAAGCTATACGGTCACTTGCAGCGGTTGTAGCCGGATGTCATCAATATTATAAAAAAACATCGTCGCGGCCGAATTCAGTGGCCGCGATACACCCTCCGGGCATAGCTTGTCGCTTGCCGGGATCGGAATCGCAACCTAGTCTAGCGTTAGCGATTTCGTCCGGAAGACGAGCAAGCAGTGCTAATGCAAGGGACCTCATGAATCAAACGCGGACTCTCGGAACGCCACGGTTGTTGGGCATTGTCTGGCCATTTATCGCCGTTGTGTTGTTTCAAGCCTTGCTGGGCGGCGTTAGCCTATATGTACTGTCGGCTGTTCGCGGCTATGTTGCCGGCGAAAGCCTTTGGTCCAAGGGCCAGAAAGATGCCATCTATTACCTCAACCTTTACGCCGACAGCGGCGACGAAGGGACATTTCATAAGTACCAGAACGCCATTTCCGTGCCCCAAGGCGGGCATGAATTGCGTGTGGCGCTGGATCAGCATCCGCCGAACATCGAAGCGGCGCGCCTGGCGATTCTCAAGGGGGGCAACCACCCGGACGACGTTTCCAGCCTGATCTGGCTGTACCTCAACTTTCGTCACTTCAGTTACCTCGAAAAAGCCATCGACCTGTGGACCGTTGGGGATGCCTATCTGGCCAAGCTCGACGACGTTGCCAGGGACATGCACCAGCACATCAATGCCAGGCCTGCCTCTGTTGCGGATATCCAGCGCTGGAAGGAGCAGATCTTTGCGATCAATGATGAAGTGACTCCGGCTGCGAAAGCCTTCAGTGATGCGCTGGGGGAAGGGTCGCGGGTCATTCTTCGTCTGCTGCTGCTGACTAACCTCGCCACTGCGCTTGGATTGATTGCACTGGCGCTGATGCGCACCCACAAGCTGCTCAAGCAGCGCCATGCCTTCGCCGATGCGCTGCAGCTTGAGAAAGAACGGGCGCAGATCACCCTGCAATCGATTGGCGACGGCGTGATCACCACGGATGTTTCCGGTGCGATTGCCTACATGAATCCGGCGGCCGAGGCATTGACCCACTGGAAGGCCGAGCAGGCGACAGGCTTGCCGCTGGCGGCGCTGTTCAACCTGTTGGACGAAGAGGCCCAGACCGATGGCTTCACCCTTATCGAGCATATTCTCAGCGGCCAGCTCAGTGGCGGCAGCGAGCACTCCAGGCTGATTCAACGCCTGGACGGCAGCACGGTGTCGGTCACGCTGGTGGGCGCGCCCATCCGCAATGCCGGCAAAGTCAGCGGGACGGTGCTGGTGCTGCATGACATGACCCAGGAGCGGCAATACATCGCCAATCTGTCATGGCAGGCGACGCACGATGCCTTGACCGGACTCGCCAATCGCCGTGAGTTCGAATATCGCCTGGAACAGGCGCTGCATAACCTGACCCGCTACTCGGGGCGCCATGCGCTGATGTTCCTCGATCTGGATCAGTTCAAACTGGTTAACGATACCTGCGGCCATGCGGCGGGCGACGAACTGTTGCGGCATATCTGCGCCTTGCTGCAATCGGGGCTGCGCGAAGGCGATACCTTGGCGCGCCTTGGCGGTGACGAGTTCGGCATCCTGCTGGAAAACTGCGCGCCGGAAGCGGCGGAGAAAATTGCCGAAAGCCTGCGCCAGACTGTGCAAAATCTGCATTTTGTCTGGAAGGGCCGACCTTTCGTCACCACTGTCAGTATCGGGCTGGTTCATGTCGCGCAGAATCCGACGACGCTCGAAGTTTCGCTGCGTGCTGCTGACATGGCGTGCTACATGGCCAAGGAAAAAGGCCGCAACCGGGTCCAGGTCTATCATCCGGATGACTCGGAACTGTCCCTGCGTTTCGGCGAAATGGCCTGGGTGCAACGTTTGCACATGGCGCTGGAGGAAGATCGATTCTGTCTGTACGCCCAGGAAATCGTCCCCTTGGGTCATGTCGAGCGGGACGGCGGGCATATTGAAATTCTGCTGCGTTTGCATGATGAAGCCGGGCGGATGATCTTGCCCGACAGCTTCATTCCGGCTGCCGAGCGTTATGGCCTGATGAGCTCGCTTGATCGTTGGGTGGTGCAGAACGTGTTCAAGATCATTGCCCAATGCCGGGCCGAGCAAGGCGAGGGCCCGCTGGCCATGTGTGCGATCAATCTGTCAGGCACGACGATCGGGGATGAAGCGTTCCTGGACTTCCTGCGTGAACAGTTTGTGACGCATTCGATTCCGCCTGAAATGATTTGTTTTGAAATTACTGAAACCAGTGCTATTTCAAATCTTGGCAGTGCGATTAGATTCATTAATGAACTCAAAGGCTTAGGATGCCATTTTTCACTGGACGACTTTTGTGCCGGAATGTCCTCATTCGCGTACCTGAAACATTTGCCTGTAGACTTCCTGAAGATCGACGGGAGTTTCGTAAAGGATATGCTGGACGACCCGATTAACCGCGCCATGGTCGAGGTGATCAATCACATCGGCCATGTCATGGGTAAACGCACGATTGCCGAGTTTGTCGAAACGCCCCAGATCGAGCAGGCATTGCTGGAGATCGGGGTGGATTACGCTCAAGGGTATGTGATTGAACGCCCGCATCTGTTTACCAGCGATAGCTTGTTGAGTCGTCCTGCCAGGCCACAGCCGATGTTGTTCAAGGCCCCTGGCACGTTCCGTTGAAATTCCTGCCGGTCTTACAATCACAATCAAAAGGAGCTCGACAGTGATCGACACATTCAACCGAACCGGACCGCTCATGGAAGCTGCAAGTTACCCTGCCTGGGCCCAGCGCCTGATCCAGGATTGCAGCGAGAGCAAGCGCCGGGTTGTCGAACACGAACTGTACCAACGCATGCGAGACAACAAACTCAGTGCGAAGACCATGCGCCAATACCTGATCGGTGGCTGGCCGGTGGTCGAACAGTTCGCGTTGTATATGGCACAAAACCTGACCAAGACCCGCTTCGCTCGTCATCCCGGCGAAGACATGGCCCGTCGCTGGCTGATGCGCAACATCCGCGTCGAATTGAACCACGCCGATTACTGGGTGCATTGGAGTCGCGCGCACGGTGTCAGCCTGGAGGACCTGCAGGCACAGCAGGTTGCACCGGAGCTTCACGCGTTGAGCCATTGGTGCTGGCACACCAGTTCGGCCGACTCGCTGATCGTTGCGATTGCCGCCACCAACTACGCCATCGAGGGAGCGACCGGTGAATGGTCGGCGGTGGTTTGTTCCAACGGTATCTACGCCGCCTCGTTCCCCGAGGAGGATCGCAAGCGGGCGATGAAGTGGCTGAAGATGCACGCCCAGTACGACGATGCCCATCCGTGGGAAGCCCTGGAAATCATCTGCACATTGGCGGGCACCAACCCGAGCAAATCCCTGCAGGTGGAACTGCGCCAGGCCGTTTGCAAGAGTTACGACTACATGTACCTGTTTCTCGAGCGTTGCATGCAATTGGAGCACGCAGAGCGGGCGCCGGTCGTGCGTGAGCGGATGGCATTAGCCGAAGGCTGATTCAGCTATAACGCAATAAAAAACTGTGGGAGCGGCGGTGCGACGATTCGACTTGCTCGCGAAAGCGGAGTGTCATTCAGCTTAGATGTCAGCTGATACGCCGCCTTCGCGAGCAAGCCTGCTCCCACATTGTCTTGTGTCGCAGCTAATGACTCAGCCCGCCATCTCCAGCCGGTTACGACCTTCGCGTTTGGCCACATATAGCGCACTGTCTGCCCGTCGCAACAGGCTGTCGGCGGACTCGCCGGGCAACAGGGTCGAACAGCCGAGGCTGACTGTCAGCAAGATCGTATGACCTTCGGCCAGGTACTCTTCGGATTGCACCGCAAACCGCAGCCGTTCACCCACCATGGCCGCGGCTTCGCGGCTGGTATTGGACAGCAGTATCAGAAACTCTTCACCGCCATAGCGGAACACCATGTCGACGTTGCGCAGCTGGTTTTTGATCGAGGCGGCAACCGCCTTGAGCACGTGATCGCCAGTGCTGTGGCCATGGGTGTCATTGACCAGCTTGAAATGATCGATGTCCAGCATCAGCACCGATAACGGTTGCAGATGGCGCCGGGACAGCTCGATTTCCCTTTGTAGCGTCTGGTCCATGGCGATGCGGTTACCGGTGCCCGTCAGCGGGTCGCGCAGTGCGCTCTGGGTGGCAGTACGGTAAAGCAGCGCGTTGCGCATCGGAAACAGCAGCGCGGCCAGCAGCGATTCGAGATTGCCCTGTTCCTGTTCGCTAAAACGTTGATTGCGGCGGAAAATCAGTTCACCCAGGTGTTCGCCATCGTGGCTGAGGTTGTAACTGATGGAATGGTGGCCACGCTGGCCGAATTCCAGGCGCAGATCACTGCTTTTGTGCAGGTAGCACAAGGCGTCCAACGGCACCAATCGCTGAATCTCGCGATAGAAAGTCCCAAGAATGCGTTGCGGTTCCAGACTGGTTTGTAGTTGCAGGCCCAGTTGCTGGCGCATTTGCGCAAGGCTGACGGGCCGTTCCAGAAGAGGCGGCTGCTGACCAAAGCCCAGGCGCTGCAATTTGGCGCTATCGAAGTCAATTGCGTTGGTCTGGGAAGGTGGTTTCATTAGGCGTGCGCCCCTGAGCAGTAAGGCTGTCTTACAAGCAGGGTGAGAGCGGCTTAGGGCTGCGCGTCGTACTGGTCCATCAGTCCCGTAGGACATTTCGTACAAGTTTAATCTGCTTTCTGGAAGATGAGTAACGGCTGCACTCACGCTTCACCCCGTCTGCTTTCACGTTGCGTGTCTGAGCAAACTTAGAGCGAAAGTCGTGCCATTCGGTTCATCAAAATAAAATTCGTATTAAATCAAATGGTTGTGCTTCGACTACTACGGGTATGGCGCAGCGTGTGACGGTTGTTTGACAGGTGCCGGGGTGTCTTCGAGTGCCGCGGCGGAAAGCCGGCGCGGCACCGATAAGCGACGTATGGTCGTTATTGGGCGTTGAACGCCTGACCATTGATACCGGTGCTGTCCGGGCCCATCAGGTAAAGGTAGACCGGCATGATCTCCTCGGGCGTCGGGTTGTTCAGCGGGTTTTCCCCCGGGTAGGCCTGGGCGCGCATGCTCGTGCGGGTAGCGCCCGGGTTGATGCTGTTGGAGCGCACCGGGGCCACGGTATCGACTTCGTCAGCCAGAGTTTGCATCAGGCCTTCGGTCGCGAATTTGGAGACGCCGTAAGCGCCCCAGTACGCACGCCCTTTGCGGCCGACGCTGCTGGAAGTGAACACCACCGAGGCGTCCTGCGACAGCTTGAGCAACGGCAGCAATGTGCTGGTGAGCATGAACATGGCATTGACGTTGACTTGCATGACCCGCATGAAGTTTTCGCCGGAAAGCTGCTCGATCGGCGTGCGCGGGCCGATGATCGACGCATTGTGCAGCAGGCCGTCGAGATGCCCGAATTCGTTTTCGATCATCGCCGCCAGCTCATCGTACTGATGGGGCAGGGCGGTTTCGAGGTTGAACGGGATCACTGCCGGTTGTGGGTGCCCGGCGGCTTCGATTTCGTCGTAGACCAGGGTCAGGTTGGCTTCGGTCTTGCCCAGCAGCAGCACGGTTGCGCCGTGGGCTGCGTAGGTCTTCGCCGCTGCGGCGCCGATGCCGCGTCCTGCGCCGGTGACCAGGATGACCCGATCCTTGAGCAGTTCGGGGCGGGCGGAATAATCAAACATAAAAAACCTCTACATAATCCATCAATAGAGCTGAAAAGATCGCAGCCTGCGGCAGCTCCTACGGGGGATCGACGTGCATCCTGTAGGAGCTGCCGAAGGCTGCGATCTTTTGACGTTCGATCTTTTGACGTTAATCAGCAGCCACAGAGGGCGCTATCCAAAACCTTGCGCAACTCCAGTGGATGATCGACCACCACGTCCGCACCCCAGTGACGCGGGTTATCGTCAGGGTGGATGTAGCCGAAGGTCACTGCGGCCGTTCTGGTGCCGGCATCACGGCCCGACTCGATGTCGCGCAGGTCGTCGCCGACGAACAGTACGCTGGCCGGGTCCAGGTCGAGCATCTTGCACGCCAGGATCAGCGGCTCTGGATCCGGCTTGCTGTTCTTCACGTGATCCGGGCAGATCAGTAGCGCCGAACGCTCGGACAGCCCCAGTTGTTGCATGATCGGCTCGGCGAAGCGCAATGGCTTGTTGGTTACCACGCCCCAGATCAGGTTGGCTTTCTCGATATCGGCGAGCAGCTCGGCCATGCCTTCGAACAGCTTGCTGTGTACCGCACAACCGACGAGGTAGCGCTCCAGGAACTCCAGGCGCAAGGCTTCGAAACCCGGCGATTCCGGGTCCATGGCGAAGGTCACTGCGACCATGGCCCTGGCGCCGCCGGAAATCTCGTCGCGGATGTGCTTGTCGTTCATCGGTGGCAAGCCGCGGTCGGCACGCATCGCCTGACAGATCGCAATGAAGTCTGGCGCGGTGTCGAGCAGAGTGCCGTCCATGTCGAAAAGAACTGCTCTGATTGGCATCGGCTTACTCCTCGCGCAGGGTCTGGATCATGTAATTGACGTCCACATCGGCGGCCAGCTTGTAGTGCTTGGTCAGCGGGTTGTAGGTCAGGCCGATGATGTCCTTGACGGTCAGGCCGGCCATGCGGCTCCAGGCACCGAGTTCGGAAGGGCGGATGAACTTCTTGAAGTCGTGGGTGCCGCGCGGCAGCAGCTTCATGATGTATTCGGCGCCGACGATGGCGAACAGGTACGCCTTCGGGTTGCGGTTGATGGTCGAAAAGAACACCTGGCCGCCGGGCTTGACCATGCGGAAGCAGGCGCGGATGACCGACGACGGGTCTGGCACGTGCTCAAGCATTTCCAGGCAGGTGACCACGTCGAACTGCTCCGGCATTTCCTCGGCCAGGGCTTCGGCGGTGATCTGCCGGTATTCGACGTTGACGCCCGACTCCAGCTGATGCAACTGGGCAACCGCCAGTGGCGCTTCGCCCATGTCGATACCCGTCACGGTCGCACCGCGCTGGGCCATGGCTTCGCTGAGGATGCCGCCGCCGCAACCGACGTCGAGGACTTTCTTGCCGGCCAGATTGACCCGCTCGTCAATCCAGTTGACCCGCAGCGGGTTGATGTCGTGCAGCGGTTTGAATTCGCTTTCGCGGTCCCACCAGCGATGGGCCAGGGCCTCGAATTTGGCGATTTCGGCGTAGTCGACGTTGCTCATGGTTTAAGTCCTCTGAAACTTGAAAAATCCTGTTGCCCCGGATGTGTTCCGGGGTGCTTACGATTCGGTACGGCCGCTGATGCGCTGGCCCCAGGCCTTCGCGACAGCGCCAAGCTGTTGTTCATCCAGGCGTGTCAGGCGACGGTCGTCGAGCAGTTGCTTGCCGGCCACCCAAAGGTGTTTCACGCAGTCCCGGCCGGTGGCGTATATAAGCTGCGAAACCGGGTCGTAGACCGGTTGCTGGGCCAGGCCGGAGAGGTCGAACGCCACCATGTCCGCGGCCTTGCCGATTTCCAGAGAGCCGGTTTCGGCTTCGATGCCCAGCGCACGGGCACCATTGAGGGTGGCCATGCGCAAGGCGCGATGGGCATCCAGCGCGGTGGCCGAGCCGGCGACAGCCTTGGCCAGCAGGGCCGCGGTGCGGGTTTCGCCGAGCAGGTCCAGATCATTGTTGCTCGCCGCACCATCGGTGCCGACCGCGACATTGACCCCGGCCTCCCACAAACGCTCGACCGGGCAGAAGCCGCTGGCCAGCTTCAGGTTCGACTCGGGGCAATGAACCACGCTGCTGTTGCTTTCTACCAGCAGCGCCAGGTCTTCATCGCTGATCTGGGTCATGTGGACTGCCTGGAAGCGCGGCCCGAGCAAGCCCAGGCGTGCCAGGCGGGCCAGCGGGCGTTCACCGCGCTGCTCGACCGATTGCTGCACTTCGAAGGCGGTTTCATGCACGTGCATGTGGATCGAGGCGTCCAGTTCCTCGGCGATCACCCGGATTTTTTCCAGGTTTTCGTCGCCCACCGTATAGGGGGCGTGGGGGCCGAAGGTGATTTTGATACGCTCGTGGTGCTTGAGATCGCCAAACAGTTCAACGCCCTGACGAATGGCTTCGTCCGCCGTAGCGGCGCCCGGAATAGGGAAATCGAGGATCGGAATCGCGATCTGCGCGCGAATGCCGCTGTTGTGCACGCGCTCGCTGGCAACCTTCGGGAAGAAGTACATGTCAGAGAAGCAGGTGATGCCGCCTTTGATTTGCTCGGCGATGGCAAGGTCGGTGCCGTCGCGCACGAAGTCCTCGTCGACCCACTTGGCTTCGGCGGGCCAGATGTGGTTTTCCAGCCAGGTCATCAATGGCAGGTCATCGGCCAGGCCGCGGAACAGGGTCATCGCCGCGTGCCCGTGGGCATTGATCAGGCCGGGGCTGAGCAGCATGTCGGGCAATTCGCGGATTTCGGTTGCGTTAAGCTTCAGTGCGGCGGAACGTGGGCCGATAAACACGATGCGTCCATCACGGATGCCCACGCCATGTTCCTTGAGGACAACACCAGCGGGTTCGACGGGTACCAGCCAGGTCGGCAGCAATAACAGGTCGAGCGCAGCGGCAGTGTTCGGCATCGAGGGTCGGTTCCAGTGCTTTTGTAAAGGATGGCGAAGTATACCCGAGCGTCTTCGCGGGGGGATCGCTATAATCGGCGGCTTTTGTTCATGAGTGCGGGGTGAGGGATGCGCGATCGACTGTTGGCTGCGGAAAAGGTAAAGGCCATCGATTGGCGTGATGGCGCTCTCCATCTGCTGGATCAGCGTGTTTTGCCGTTCGAGGAAACCTGGATCGCCTACACCAGTGCAGCCGGTGTGGCCGAGGCCATTCGCTCGATGGTGGTGCGTGGCGCGCCGGCCATCGGCATCAGTGCCGCTTATGGCATCGTGCTCGCGGCCCGTGCCCGGATTGCCGAAGGTGGCGACTGGTATGCGGCGCTGGAAGAGGATTTCATGCTGCTGGCCGACTCCCGTCCTACGGCGGTCAACCTGTTCTGGGCGCTGGGCCGCATGCACGACCGGCTTGATCGCCTGAAAGACAATGCCGATCCGCTGGAGGTGCTGGAGGCTGAGGCCATTGCCATTCACGAAAGTGATCGCGAAGCCAACCTGACCATGGCGCAACTGGGTGTCGACCTGATCCGCAAACATCAGGGCAATGCCCAGGCGATCCTGACCCACTGCAACACCGGGGCACTGGCCACGGGCGGCTTTGGCACGGCGCTGGGGGTGATTCGCGCTGCATTCATCGAGGGGATGGTCGAGCAGGTCTATGTCGACGAAACCCGCCCATGGCTGCAGGGCTCGCGGCTGACTGCATGGGAACTGGCCAATGAAGGCATTCCCGTGACCCTCAATGTCGACTCCGCCGCCGCGCATATCATGAAGACCAAAGGCCCCACCTGGGTCATCGTCGGCGCTGACCGGATCACCGCCAATGGCGATGTGGCCAACAAAATCGGTACCTATCAACTGGCCGTCAACGCCATGCACCACGGCGTGCGCTTCATGGTGGTGGCGCCGAGTTCGACCATTGACATGAACCTGGCCAGTGGCGACGACATTCCGATTGAAGAGCGTGATGGCCGCGAGTTGCTCGAGGTCGGTGGCAAGCGCGTCGGGGCCGATGTCCATGCCTTCAACCCGGTGTTCGACGTGACGCCGGCGGATCTGATCGATGCGATCGTCACCGAAAAAGGCATCGTCGAACGCCCGGACACGGCGAAGATGGCGCAGTTGATGTGCCGCAAGCGTCTGCATTAATTATCGTTGGCGTCTGCACAATCGCTTTCGCGGGCAAGCCCGCTCCCACAGTGTCTTAGGGTGTTCACAAAACCTGTGGGAGCGGGCTTGCCCGCGAAGAGGCCCTGAAAGCAAACAAATCAACCCGAATCGGCCATAAATTCTCCATTCAACACAGCTCTAAGCCCCTCTCGTCCCCTTCAAGCCTGTCACCGGTCAACTAACTACTCTCCATGCGCATCTGGGGGATAGGTGCGTGGCGGCTCTTGTGATAACATCCGGCGGTTTCCATGGTTACCCTGCGGGGTGACCTTTACTGCGCAGATCCATGGCATAACTCGTTGATTTGTCGTAAGCCACTGCATGGCACCGAGCCTGCAGCGGCGAGCTTCGTTGGTCCTGACGAAGTTTCACCAGAAAAAGGAATCAGGCTTCTCATGGGCGAACTGGCCAAAGAAATCCTCCCGGTCAATATCGAAGACGAGCTGAAGCAGTCCTACCTCGACTACGCGATGAGCGTAATTGTCGGGCGGGCACTGCCGGATGCGCGCGATGGCTTGAAGCCCGTGCACCGGCGCGTGCTGTTCGCGATGAGCGAGCTGGGCAACGACTTCAACAAGCCGTACAAGAAATCTGCCCGTGTTGTCGGTGACGTGATCGGTAAGTATCACCCGCACGGTGATACCGCGGTGTACGACACCATCGTTCGGATGGCTCAGCCATTCTCCCTGCGCTACCTGCTGGTAGACGGCCAGGGCAACTTCGGTTCGGTGGACGGCGACAACGCTGCAGCCATGCGATACACCGAAGTGCGCATGACCAAGCTGGCGCACGAGCTGCTGGCCGACCTGCATAAGGAAACCGTGGACTGGGTGCCGAACTACGACGGCACCGAAATGATCCCGGCGGTCATGCCGACCCGTATTCCCAACCTGCTGGTCAACGGTTCCAGCGGTATCGCCGTGGGCATGGCGACCAACATTCCGCCGCACAACCTCGGTGAAGTCATCGACGGTTGCCTGGCGCTCATCGACAATCCCGAGCTGACTGTCGACGAGCTGATGCAATACATCCCCGGTCCGGACTTCCCGACCGCTGCGATCATCAACGGTCGCGCCGGCATCATCGAAGCCTACCGCACTGGCCGTGGCCGCATTTACATGCGCGCCCGCTCGATGATCGAAGACATCGACAAGGTCGGTGGCCGCCAGCAGATCGTCATCACCGAACTCCCTTACCAGTTGAACAAGGCGCGTCTGATCGAGAAGATCGCCGAGCTGGTTAAAGAGAAGAAGCTCGAAGGCATCACCGAACTGCGCGACGAGTCCGACAAGGACGGTATGCGCGTCGTGATCGAGTTGCGTCGTGGCGAAGTGCCTGAGGTGATCCTCAACAACCTCTACGCCCAGACCCAGCTGCAAGCGGTGTTCGGCATCAACATCGTCGCGCTGATCGACGGCCGTCCGCGGATCCTGAACCTCAAGGACCTGCTGGAAGCCTTCGTTCGTCACCGTCGCGAAGTGGTGACCCGTCGTACCGTGTTCGAACTGCGCAAGGCCCGCGAGCGTGGTCACATCCTTGAAGGTCAAGCGGTTGCCCTGTCGAACATCGACCCGGTCATCGCCCTGATCAAGGCCTCGCCAACGCCGTCGGAAGCCAAGGAAGCGCTGGTCAGCACCCCTTGGGAGTCCTCGGCCGTGGTGGCGATGGTCGAGCGTGCCGGCGCCGATTCGTGCCGTCCGGAAAACCTCGATCCGCAATACGGCCTGCGCGACGGCAAGTACTTCCTGTCGCCGGAACAGGCGCAAGCCATCCTGGAGCTGCGTCTGCACCGCCTGACCGGTCTGGAACACGAAAAACTGCTGGCCGAGTATCAAGAGATCCTCAACCAGATCGGCGAGCTGATCCGCATCCTCAACAGCGCCACGCGCCTGATGGAAGTGATCCGCGAAGAGCTGGAAGTGATTCGCGCCGAATACGGCGACGTGCGTCGCACCGAGATCCTCGATGCCCGTCTCGACCTGACCCTGGGCGACATGATCCCGGAAGAAGAGCGCGTCGTGACCATCTCCCACGGTGGCTATGCCAAGACCCAGCCATTGGCTGCGTACCAGGCCCAGCGTCGTGGCGGTAAAGGCAAGTCGGCGACCGGCGTCAAGGATGAGGACTACATCGCTCACCTGCTGGTTGCCAACAGCCACACCACGCTGCTGCTGTTCTCCAGCAAGGGCAAGGTGTACTGGCTGAAGACTTACGAAATCCCTGAAGCATCCCGCGCGGCCCGTGGTCGTCCGCTGGTCAACCTGCTGCCGCTGGATGACGGTGAATACATCACCACCATGCTGCCGGTCGAGGAATACACCGAAGGTCACTACATCTTCATGGCCACCGCCAACGGCACCGTGAAGAAGACCCCGCTGGAATCCTTCAGCCGTCAGCGCAGCGTCGGCCTGATCGCGCTGGAGCTGGATGAAGGCGACGTGCTGATCTCTGCTGCCATCACCGATGGCGAGCGTGAAGTGATGCTGTTCTCCGACGGCGGCAAGGTTACCCGCTTCAAGGAATCCGACGTTCGCGCCATGGGCCGTACCGCCCGCGGTGTGCGCGGCATGCGTCTGCCGGAAGGCCAGAAGCTGATTTCCATGCTGATCCCGGAAGAAGGCAGCCAGATCCTCACCGCTTCCGAGCGTGGTTTTGGCAAGCGCACGGCGATCACCGAGTTCCCTGAGTACAAGCGTGGCGGTCAGGGCGTTATCGCCATGGTCAGCAACGAGCGTAACGGCCGCTTGGTCGGCGCTGTCCAGGTGCTCGACGGCGAGGAAATCATGCTGATTTCCGACCAGGGCACCCTGGTGCGTACCCGTGTCGACGAAGTGTCCAGCCTGGGTCGAAACACCCAGGGCGTGACCCTGATCAAGCTGGCCAAGGATGAAACCCTGGTCGGGCTGGAGCGGGTTCAGGAACCTTCGGAAATCGAAGGTGAAGAACTGGAAGGTGAAGAGGGTGCGGTGTTCGATGGTGAAGTCGTGATCGACGATGCCGTTGAAGACCAGCAACTCGACGCCGCTGCTGACGAAGAACCACAGGAATAAGCGGGTAAGCAGGGGGCGGATGAAAATTCGCCCCCTTGTTGTTTGTCCCTTTGAATAAATATGTCCCTTCTGTAGGAGCGAGCTCGCTCGCGATGGACGTTAACGATAACGCGGGAAGCCTGGTATCCCGCGGCGTTCTCAGGTTTTTCGCGAGCAAGCTCGCTCCTACAGAGTGTCGATTGATGTTGCGATTTATTGCGTGATACCACCAAATCAGAGCGAGATTGGATGTGAGCAAGAGAGCCTATAACTTCTGTGCCGGTCCTGCGGCGCTTCCCGAAGCTGTCCTGCAGCGCGCCCAGGGTGAACTCCTCGACTGGCACGGCAAGGGTCTGTCGGTCATGGAAATGAGCCATCGCAGTGATGAGTTCGTGTCCATCGCCACCAAGGCCGAGCAGGATCTGCGTGATCTGCTGAATATCCCCTCGAACTATAAAGTGCTGTTCCTGCAAGGTGGCGCCAGCCAGCAATTCGCGCAGATTCCTCTGAACCTGCTGCCGGAAAACGGCTCGGCCGACTATATCGACACCGGTATCTGGTCGCAGAAAGCCATCGAAGAAGCTTCGCGCTACGGCCACGTCAACGTTGCCGGCACCGCCAAGCCCTACGACTATTTCGCCATTCCCGGTCAGAACGAGTGGAAGCTGTCGAAAGACGCGGCCTACGTTCACTACGCGCCGAACGAAACCATCGGTGGTCTGGAGTTCCAGTGGATTCCGGAAACCGGTGACGTTCCGCTGGTGGCCGACATGTCCTCGGACATCCTGTCGCGTCCGGTGGATGTTTCGCGTTTCGGCATGATCTACGCCGGCGCCCAGAAAAACATCGGCCCGAGCGGTATCGTCGTCAACATCGTTCGCGAAGACCTGCTCGGCAAGGCCCGCTCCCTGTGCCCGACCATGCTCAACTACAAGGTCGCGGCCGACAATGGCTCGATGTACAACACCCCGCCGACCCTGGCCTGGTACTTGTCCGGCCTGGTGTTCGAGTGGCTGAAAGAGCAGGGCGGCGTCGAGGCCATCGGCAAGCTCAACGAAGTCAAGCAGCGCACGCTGTACAGTTTCATCGATGCCAGCGGCCTGTACAGCAACCCGATCAACAAGTCGGACCGCTCGTGGATGAACGTGCCGTTCCGCCTGGCCGACGATCGTCTGGACAAGCCGTTCCTGGCCGGTGCCGACGAGCGCGGCCTGTTGAATCTCAAGGGGCACCGCTCCGTGGGCGGCATGCGCGCCTCCATCTATAACGCCGTCGACATCAACGCCGTCAACGCGCTGGTTTCGTACATGGCAGAGTTCGAGAAGGAACACGGCTAATGTCTGAGCAAGAACTCAAGGCACTGCGCCTGCGCATTGATGCCCTGGACGAAAAGGTCCTGGAGCTGATCAGTGAGCGTGCGCGCTGCGCCCAGGAAGTCGCGCGAGTAAAGATGGCCTCGCTGGCCGAAGGCGAAGTGCCGGTGTTCTATCGTCCTGAGCGTGAGGCTCAGGTGCTCAAGCGTGTCATGGAGCGTAACCAGGGGCCGCTGGGCAACGAAGAGATGGCGCGGCTGTTCCGCGAAATCATGTCTTCCTGCCTGGCACTCGAGCAGCCGCTGAAAGTGGCTTATCTCGGCCCTGAGGGTACCTTCACCCAAGCGGCGGCCATGAAGCACTTTGGTCACGCGGTGATCAGCAAGCCGATGGCGGCGATCGATGAAGTGTTCCGTGAAGTGGCGGCCGGGGCGGTGAACTTTGGCGTGGTGCCGGTGGAAAACTCCACCGAAGGCGCGGTCAACCACACCCTCGACAGCTTCCTCGAACATGACATGGTGATCTGTGGCGAAGTCGAGCTGCGTATCCACCATCACCTGTTGGTCGGGGAAAACACCAAGACCGACAGCATCAGCCGCATCTACTCCCACGCCCAGTCCCTGGCCCAGTGCCGCAAGTGGCTGGACGCCCATTACCCGAATGTCGAGCGCGTGGCGGTGTCCAGCAACGCCGAAGCGGCCAAGCGGGTCAAGGGCGAGTGGAACTCGGCGGCGATTGCCGGTGACATGGCGGCCGGCCTCTACGGCTTGACCCGTCTGGCCGAAAAAATCGAGGACCGCCCGGATAACTCCACGCGCTTCCTCATGATCGGTAACCAGGAAGTGCCGCCGACCGGCGACGACAAGACCTCGATCATCGTCTCGATGAGCAACAAGCCGGGTGCACTTCATGAGTTGCTGGTGCCGTTCCACGACAACGGCATCGACCTGACGCGTATCGAGACCCGTCCGTCGCGCAGCGGCAAATGGACCTACGTGTTCTTCATCGATTTTGTCGGCCACCACCGCGATCCGCTGGTAAAAGGTGTGCTGGAAAAAATCAGTCAGGAAGCAGTGGCACTCAAAGTGCTGGGTTCCTACCCGAAAGCAGTTCTCTAAGGGCGGTAGCAAATGAGTGGCAATTTCCTCGCTCTGGCACAGCCGGGCGTGCAACAACTTTCGCCTTACGTTCCGGGCAAACCCGTGGACGAACTGGCTCGCGAGCTGGACCTCGATCCGGCCAGCATCATCAAACTGGCGAGCAACGAAAACCCGCTGGGCCCCGGCCCCAAGGCGTTGGCGGCCATCCGCGATGCGCTGGCCGAGCTGACCCGTTATCCGGACGGCAACGGCTTTGCCCTCAAGAGCCTGTTGGCCGAGCAGTGCCGCGTCGAACTTGATCAGGTTACGCTGGGCAATGGTTCCAACGACATCCTGGAACTGGTCGCGCGTGCCTATCTGGCGCCGGGCCTGAATGCCGTGTTCAGCGAGCATGCGTTCGCTGTCTATCCGATTGCCACTCAGGCGGTCGGTGCGCAGGCCAAGGTGGTTCCGGCCAGGGATTGGGGGCATGACCTGCCTGCAATGCTGGCAGCCATCGACGCCAATACCCGCGTGGTCTTCATCGCCAACCCGAACAACCCGACCGGGACCTGGTTCGACGCCGAGGCGCTGGACGAATTCCTGCAGGATGTTCCGGAGCATGTGCTGGTCGTGCTGGACGAGGCCTATATCGAGTACGCCGAAGGCAGCGATCTGCCGGATGGCCTGGACTTCCTGGCGGCCTATCCGAACCTGCTGGTTTCCCGAACCTTCTCCAAGGCCTATGGCCTGGCAGCGCTGCGCGTGGGTTATGGCTTGTCCACGGCGGTAGTCGCAGACGTGCTGAACCGTGTGCGCCAGCCGTTCAACGTCAACAGCCTGGCCCTGGCCGCGGCCTGTGCGGCGTTGAAGGATGACGAGTATCTGGCGCAAAGCCGTCAGTTGAACGAGTCCGGCATGCAGCAGCTGGAAGCCGGTTTCCGTGAGCTGGGTCTGAGCTGGATTCCATCCAAAGGCAATTTCATCTGCGTCGATCTCGGTCAAGTCGCGGCCCCGGTGTTCCAGGGCTTGCTGCGTGAAGGTGTGATCGTGCGTCCGGTGGCCAACTACGGCATGCCGAATCACCTGCGCGTCACCATTGGTCTACCGGCAGAGAACAGCCGCTTCCTGGATGCGCTGACCAAGGTTCTGGCTCGTGGTTGATGTCACTGCACTGCAATCTGCTGAACCTATGATCGGTCGCCTGGTGGTGGTCGGTCTGGGATTGATCGGCGGTTCGTTTGCCAAGGGTTTGCGCGAAAGCGGGATGTGTCGCGAAGTGGTCGGGGTCGATCTCGATCCACAATCGCGCAAGCTCGCGGTCGAGCTGGGGGTGGTGGATCGCTGCGAAGAAGACCTGGGCGTTGCTTGTCAGGGCGCCGACGTCATTCAGCTGGCGGTGCCGATCCTGGCCATGGAGAAAGTGCTTGCGCGTCTGGCTGGCATGGACCTGGGGCAGGCGATCCTGACCGATGTCGGTAGTGCCAAGGGCAACGTGGTGCGCGCTGCCACTGAAGCATTTGGCAAGATGCCGCCATGCTTCGTACCGGGGCATCCGATTGCCGGTTCCGAGCAGAGTGGGGTCGAGGCCTCCAACGCCGAACTGTTCCGTCGGCACAAGGTGATCCTGACGCCGCTGGATCAGACCGATCCGGCTGCCTTGGCAGTGGTCGACCGTTTGTGGCGCGCGCTGGGTGCCGATGTCGAGCACATGCAGGTCGAGCGTCACGACGAAGTACTGGCCGCGACCAGTCATCTGCCGCACTTGCTGGCGTTCGGCCTGGTCGATTCGTTGGCCAAGCGCAATGAAAATCTTGAGATCTTCCGTTACGCTGCGGGCGGTTTCCGCGATTTCACAAGAATCGCCGGAAGCGACCCGGTCATGTGGCACGACATCTTTCTCGCCAACCGCGAAGCTGTCCTGCGCACACTCGATACATTTCGCAGCGATCTCGACGCCTTGCGCGACGCGGTCGATGCAGGGGATGGGCACCAATTGTTGGGCGTTTTCACTCGCGCCCGGGTTGCCCGCGAGCATTTCAGTAAAATCCTGGCCCGCAGGGCCTATGTGGACGCTATGAATTCCAACGATCTGATTTTCCTGGCTCAACCTGGTGGCCGCCTGTCCGGTCGGATTCGCGTACCGGGTGACAAATCGATTTCCCACCGTTCGATCATGCTCGGTTCCCTCGCTGAGGGCGTCACCGAAGTCGAAGGCTTCCTCGAGGGTGAAGACGCCCTGGCGACCTTGCAGGCGTTCCGTGACATGGGCGTGGTCATCGAAGGTCCGCACCACGGGCGCGTGACCATTCACGGCGTTGGCCTGCACGGCCTGAAGCCGGCGCCGGGCCCGATCTACCTGGGCAACTCCGGTACGTCGATGCGCCTGCTGTCCGGCCTGCTGGCCGCGCAGGACTTCGACAGCACCCTGACCGGCGACGCCTCGCTGTCCAAGCGCCCGATGAATCGCGTGGCCAATCCGCTGCGTGAAATGGGCGCGGTGATCGAGACCGCCGCCGAAGGTCGTCCACCGATGACCATCCGTGGTGGCAACAAGCTCAAGGGCCTGACCTACACCATGCCGATGGCCAGCGCCCAGGTTAAGTCCTGCCTGCTGCTGGCTGGTCTGTATGCCGAAGGCAAGACCACCGTGACCGAGCCGGCTCCGACCCGCGACCATACCGAGCGCATGCTGCGCGGGTTCGGCTACCCGGTGAGCGTTGACGGCGCCACGGCATCGGTTGAGTCCGGCGGCAAGCTGGCCGCGACCCATATCGAAGTGCCGGGCGACATTTCGTCGTCGGCGTTTTTCCTGGTGGCTGCATCGATCGCCGAAGGTTCGGACCTGGTGCTCGAGCATGTCGGCATCAATCCGACCCGTACCGGTGTGATCGACATCCTGCGCCTGATGGGCGCGGACATCACTCTGGAAAACCAGCGTGAAGTCGGCGGCGAGCCCGTGGCTGACCTGCGAGTGCGGGCAGCTAAACTCAAAGGTATCGAGATTCCGGAAGCGCTGGTTCCATTGGCCATCGACGAATTCCCGGTGTTGTTCGTGGCCGCTGCCTGTGCCGAAGGGCGAACTGTGCTGACCGGCGCCGAAGAGCTGCGGGTCAAGGAGTCGGATCGCATCCAGGTCATGGCGGATGGTCTGCTGGCACTGGGCGTCAAATGCGAACCGACCCCGGACGGCATCATCATCGACGGCGGCCAGATCGGCGGCGGTGAAGTGCACGGTCATGGTGATCACCGTATCGCCATGGCGTTCAGCGTTGCTTCGCTGCGCGCCAGTGCACCGATCCGCATTCATGATTGCGCCAACGTCGCGACGTCGTTCCCGAACTTCCTGGCGCTGTGCGCGCAGGTCGGCATTCGTGTGGCACAAGAGGCGCAGTCGTGAACAACATTGCACCGGTCATCACCATCGACGGGCCAAGCGGTTCGGGCAAGGGCACGGTAGCCGGGATTCTGGCCAAGCGCCTGGGCTGGAACCTGCTGGACTCCGGTGCGCTGTACCGCCTGCTGGCTTTCGCCGCGCACAACCATGGTGTCGACCTGACCAACGAAGAGCTGCTGAAGAAACTTGCCGCTCATCTGGACGTGCAGTTCATCGCGGCGACGGACGGTCAGTTGCAACGCATCATTCTGGAAGGTGATGAAGTCAGCGATGTCATTCGCACCGAAAGCGTCGGTTCCGGCGCTTCCCAGGTCGCTGCGTTGCCCGCTGTACGCGAGGCGCTGCTGCAGCGCCAGCGTGCTTTTCAGGAAGCGCCGGGCCTGGTGGCGGATGGGCGCGACATGGGAACGGTGGTTTTTCCTGATGCGCCGCTGAAGATTTTTCTGACCGCCAGTGCCGAGGAGAGGGCGCGCCGCCGATATTTGCAGTTGAAGGGCAAAGTCGAGGGTGTTAGTCTGTCGAGTCTGCTAGATGAGATACGTGCGCGCGATGAGCGTGACACCCAGCGAGCGGTAGCCCCGCTCAAACCGGCGGCTGACGCCATACAGCTGGATTCCACGGAATTGTCCATCGACCAGGTGCTGGAACGCATCATGAGCGAGATCGCCATACGCGATATCGCCGGGTGACCAAGAGGGCCGCAGGGGACCAGTCATAGTCCTGCGGTGGCTTCTTTTAAATGAAACTAACCCACACCGTCTGGGGTGTGGAGATGGGCGTTTTCTTCGCCCTCATCAACAGGAATTAAAATGAGCGAAAGCTTTGCGGAACTCTTTGAAGAAAGCCTAAAAACCCTGAACCTTCAGGCAGGCTCCATCATCACCGGTGTTATCGTTGATATCGATTACCAAGCTCGCTGGGTAACCGTTCACGCTGGCCTGAAGTCTGAAGCACTCATCCCGCTTGAGCAGTTCTACAACGACGCTGGCGAACTGAACATCAACGTCGGTGACGAAGTTCACGTTGCTCTGGACTCGGTTGAAGACGGCTTTGGCGAAACCAAGCTGTCCCGTGAAAAAGCCAAGCGCGCTGAATGCTGGATTGTTCTGGAAGCAGCCTTCGCAGCCGAAGAAGTGGTCAAGGGCGTTATCAACGGTAAGGTTAAAGGCGGCTTCACTGTCGACGTTAACGGCATCCGTGCGTTCCTGCCAGGTTCTCTGGTTGACGTCCGTCCAGTGCGCGACACCACGCACCTGGAAGGCAAAGAGCTGGAATTCAAGGTCATCAAGCTGGACCAGAAGCGCAACAACGTTGTCGTTTCCCGTCGCAGCGTCCTGGAAGCCGAGAACTCCGCCGAGCGCGAAGCTCTGCTGGAATCCCTGCAGGAAGGCCAACAAGTCAAAGGTATCGTCAAGAACCTCACCGATTACGGCGCATTCGTCGATCTGGGTGGCGTCGATGGCCTGCTGCACATTACCGACATGGCCTGGAAGCGTATCAAGCATCCTTCCGAAATCGTCAACGTTGGCGACGAGATCGATGTCAAGGTTCTGAAGTACGATCGCGAGCGCAATCGTGTTTCCCTGGGCCTGAAGCAGCTGGGCGAAGATCCATGGGTTGCTATCAAAGCCCGTTACCCGGAAAGCACTCGCGTTACCGCGCGTGTAACCAACCTGACCGACTACGGCTGCTTCGCTGAGCTGGAAGAAGGCGTTGAAGGTCTGGTACACGTTTCCGAAATGGACTGGACCAACAAGAACATCCACCCTTCGAAAGTCGTACAAGTCGGCGACGAAGTGGAAGTCATGGTTCTGGACATCGACGAAGAGCGTCGTCGTATCTCCCTGGGCATCAAGCAGTGCAAATCTAACCCATGGGAAGATTTCTCTGGCCAGTTCAACAAGGGCGATAAAATCTCCGGCACCATCAAGTCGATCACCGATTTCGGTATCTTCATTGGTCTGGACGGCGGCATCGACGGTCTGGTTCACCTGTCCGACATCTCCTGGAACGAAGTGGGCGAAGAAGCCGTACGCCGCTTCAAGAAGGGCGACGAGCTGGACACCGTTATCCTGTCGGTTGACCCAGAGCGCGAGCGCATCTCCCTGGGTATCAAGCAACTGGAAAGCGATCCGTTCTCCGAGTACGTTCAAGAGAACGATAAAGGCGCCATCGTTAAAGGCATCGTGAAGGAAGTTGACGCTAAAGGCGCCATCATCACTCTGGCCGACGATATCGAAGCGACTCTGAAAGCCTCCGAAATCAGCCGTGACCGCGTTGAAGACGCGCGCAACGTTCTGAAAGAAGGCGAAGAAGTAGAAGCCAAGATCATCAGCGTTGACCGCAAGAGCCGTGTAATCCAGCTCTCGATCAAGTCGAAAGACGTTGAAGACGAGAAAGAAGCAATCCAGAGCCTGCGCGACAAGCCAGTAGCTACTGATGCTCCTGTGGCCACCACTCTGGGTGACCTGCTGCGTGCGCAAATGGAAAAGCAGAACTAAGTTCTGACTTTCTGTAAAAAAGGGCGACTTCGGTCGCCCTTTTTTTTGTCTGGAATTTGGTGGGGGGGCCGACCTTTGGCTGCTTGAGTCGTGAACCAAAGACGCTGAAAAAATGTCTGATTGTTTAGTCGGATCAAGTGCTTATTTGCGGCTAGTCTTTAGCCTGAGACTAATGATCGCCCATTGGGCTATCTGGCAAAAGGACGTGAATGAACAAGCTAATTGTCGCAGTAGCTGTGCTGGCGCTAGCGGGTTGTACCACCAATGCCAAAACCCACGTAGTACGCGGGGTGAGCGGCATTGAGGTTGATTGTTCGGGGCTCGGTTCGAAATGGGACAAATGTTACAAACGCGCGGCCAAGGAGTGCGGGGGGGCTGGCTATAAAGTTGTGGTGAGGTCTGACGATGTCAAGGAAGAGGAAGATGGCTTCCCCTTCGGCTTCAATCCCGCAGGTTTCCTGACGCGCACGATGCTGGTGATTTGCCGATGAGGCAGTGATGGCTCAGAAGCCACTCCCGTCTAGGAATCAGGCATTCCGGGATGGTGGGATGTATGGCAAAACTCGGGCTGTTCAAAATCATGCCGGCGTGCTAAAACCTTTGGAGCGCTGATCTAGCTGCTTGAAAAAGAAGGGAAAAATATGACGAAGTCGGAGTTGATCGAACGAATTGTCACCCATCAAGGGCTGCTCTCATCCAAGGATGTGGAGCTGGCCATCAAGACCATGCTTGAGCAAATGTCCCAATGTCTGGCTACCGGAGATCGTATCGAGATTCGGGGGTTTGGCAGCTTCTCTCTGCACTACCGCGCTCCACGGGTTGGTCGTAATCCGAAAACCGGGCAGTCTGTCAGTCTCGATGGCAAATTCGTTCCTCACTTCAAGCCAGGTAAAGAGCTGCGTGACCGGGTGAATGAGGAAGAGGAGGAAGGACTTTGACAGTCGCCACCGATCAAGGAGCCCTTCATGCGTAATCTTGTGCGAGTGCTGCTTGGTTTGTTGATTCTTTTTCTGGTGCTGATGATCCTGGCGTTCGTGCTGGAGAATCAGCAATCGGTTACTTTGTTTTTTCTCGGTTGGGCTGGCCCACAACTGCCAGTATCTTTGGTGATAGTACTGGCTCTGCTGGCGGGGATGGTCCTCGGACCGCTACTCGGTTGGATACTAGGGCGATCGTCCAGGATTTTACGCAAGCGGCTTGTCTAGTAACATCCAGTACGGGGCTTAGAGAGCTTGCGCCACAGCTTGTCTACATCCTTTAGCAAATCGGTCATTAAGCTGTAGAATGTTGCGCTTGTTCGAGAGTGGTCCATCTCCACGTCGGCTCAGACTGGCTCTGACAGACGCCGCTTTTTTTGATGGCTTTGTATTCATGGATGTGGCAGCGCTGATGTGCAGCCCCGTCAGTAACTCAAGGGTATGGTTTCGCGTGAAAATTCTCGTAACCGGCGGAGCCGGATTTATCGGCTTGGCGGTCATTCGTCATTTAATTGCGAATACCGCAGATTCTGTTGTTAACGTCGATAAACTTACCTTTAGTTTTCAATGAGTAGCATTTTTACTCTGGCTATCATGATTTTAAAGATTTTTGCCATGCTTAAATTAAATATTTCACCTCGATGTATGACTAAGCTCCTTGAAGGGCGCTGACTTGAGTAAGTGGGGCGTGTGCGGAGAGGGATTGAAAGTGTTTTATATGATTGGGGCTATAGTTTTTTTTATTTCAAGGGCTTTAGGATATGCAGGTTGGTTCAAGTAATTCAGTAGTCAATGATGGTATCGATTTGCACGCGCTTGCCTATACACTTTGGCGACAAAAAATTGTGATTTTGTGCGCTGCGCTTCTGGGGACATTCGTAGCCGCTACCTATGCATTCCTCGCAGAGCCTTTGTACGAAGCGAAGGCGTTTGTGATCCCGCCTACCCAAAATGACATTGAGAACTTAAACTACGGTCGCATCGATCAGTCAAAGTTACCTCAGTTTACGGAAAAAGAAGTTTATTCGGTTTTTTTGAAAAATTTGCAAAGTGAGTCACTTCGTCGTGAGTTTTTCAAAAATACATATTTAACTGCGCAAGGGAAGAGTGAAGATCCTACAAGGCAGCTATATGAGAAGCTTTCGAAGAATCTCGTTATCTCCATAGTTGGTAAAGAAGCGCTGGATCGATACTCCGTTGTTATGCTGCATAATGATCCGGAAATGGGGGCCAAGTGGATTGAGCAACTATTGGCGCGTGCACAGCAATTGGCTATGCAAGAGATCAACAAAAATATCTCCAGTGAGTATGATATTGAGTCTCAAAATCTTCATCAGGAAATAGTCTCGTTGCGAGAAATTGGAGACAAGACAAGAGAAGATAGCTTAATCAAACTTCGTGAGGCCCTGGTGGTTGCCCAAGCTATTGGTCTTGAAAAGCCACCTGCCGTTGGCGGCGATTCGAAAACCTCGCTTGGTATTGTAGGTAACATGGACGGTGATCTTACCTACATGCGTGGCACGAAAGCACTGACGGCTGAAATAGAAAATTTGAAAGCAAGGAAGTCTGACGATCCATTTATCAGCCGGTTGCGAGAGTTGGAAACGAAGTACAATTTTTATAATCAACTTTCAAAAAGCTATCGAGAAGCCAAAGCTTTCAGGATGGATGGACTCGTAGAGAAATCGGGCTCACCAGTCAAGCCAAAATTTTTGTTTGTGATTTTGGCTGGTATGTTTTTAGGTCTTGTTTTTGGGGTGGTTGTTGCAGCAGTTCGTGACTTTTTTATGACCAATAAAGTGGCTGTATAAAAGAGCTTATGACACGCAGCGATCTCGCTCAATTTGATAGATTTTATTTATCGCAACGGTTGTTTGATTTGCCAGGTCTATTGAGCGGCGTTGGTTGTCTTACGGACGGCTTTATATTCGTCTATCGGAAAAATAGCACTAAACAGGTGTAGGATTATGTTTGGCCGGTAGATTGTTTGTATCAATGTTGTTCAGAAGCCTAGGGGCAGGTACGAGGGAAGAGTATGAAAGGCATCATTCTGGCAGGTGGTTCGGGAACTCGTTTGTACCCACTGACGAAAGGGGTATCCAAGCAGTTGCTTCCGATTTACGACAAGCCGATGATTTTTTATCCGCTTTCCGTGCTCATGCTCGCCGGGATACGTGACATCCTGATTATCACGACGCCTGAAGATCAAGCTGGATTTCAACGGTTGCTTGCTGATGGCAGTCAGTTCGGTATCAACCTCACCTATGCAATTCAAGCAAGTCCCGATGGACTTGCACAAGCATTTCTTATCGGTGAGAAATTTATTGGTAAGGATTCGGTATGTTTGGTGCTTGGCGATAATATTTTTTATGGCCAGGGGTTTACGCCCATGCTCCAACAGGCGACGAAGCGTAAAGGCGGCGCCACAGTTTTCGGTTATCAAGTGAAGGATCCAGAGCGATTTGGTGTTGTTCAGTTTGATGACAGTCGTAAAGCGATCTCTATTGAAGAAAAGCCACTCAAGCCAAAGTCGAATTTTGCAGTAACCGGATTGTATTTCTACGACAATGACGTGATTGAAATTGCAAAACAAGTCAAGCCTTCTCCGCGCGGCGAGCTGGAAATTACTAGTGTAAACCAGGCATATCTGGAGCGAGGAAATTTGCACGTCGAACTTCTGGGCCGAGGATTTGCGTGGCTGGATACCGGTACTCACGAAAGCTTGCTCGAGGCTTCGCATTTTGTTGAAACAATAGAAAAGCGCCAAGGTTACAAGGTCGCCTGTTTAGAGGAAATTGCCTTTAATAATGGATGGTTGACCGTTGCAGAGCTCAAAAGGACAGGGAATGAACTGAAGAAAAACAGTTATGGACAGTACCTGTTGAGTCTGGTTGACGAGATTGATGAGAAGTAATTCGTTTAGAGTTTGAGTTAAGTCCTATATGGGTGGCTTATGGCGTACTTGAGCGCAATACAGTTGAGTGAACTAGGTTTCAGAACCGTCGGGAAAGAAGTAAAAATAAGTGATAAGGCGGCTATCTATAATCCAGAGCTGATTGACCTTGGGGATTACACGCGTATAGATGATTTTTGCGTGGTGTCGGGGCGCGTGGTGTTTGGTAAGTATAATCATATTACACCAATGTGCCTCGTTGCTGGTGGAGAACCAGGTATCGAGTTTTCCGACTTCTGTACGCTGGCTTATGGTGTGAAAATATTCTCGCAATCAGACGATTACAGCGGTGCTACACTTACCAACTCATTGGTTCCAAAGAAATATAAAAAAGAAATATTCGAGAAGGTTAAGCTGGAGCGTCATGTAATAGTTGGAGCAGGGGCAATAGTGATGCCTGGAGTCACTATTAAAGAGGGCTGCTCCATAGGTGCTATGGCATTGGTTACGAAAAGCACTGATCCATGGGGGATTTACGTTGGTGTTCCTGCTGAGCGAGTGAAGGAGCGGAAGCGAGACCTCCTAGCACTCGAACAAATATTTCTGGATGAACAAAAATGACTATTCCATTTAATAAACCACCTTATACCGGAAATGAAGACCAATACGTCATCTCCGCAATGCGCAGCGGAAAGATGTCTGGTGACGGGGAATTTACCCTTCGTTGTCAGCATTGGTTTGAAAAAAAACTACACTGCAAAAAAGCATTGTTAACACCTTCGTGTACTCAAGCGCTTGAAATGGCTGCTCTGCTGGTTGATATTCAACCGGGCGATGAAGTGATCATGCCTAGTTATACGTTTGTTAGTACAGCTAATGCTTTTGTATTGCGCGGTGCAAAAATCGTGTTTGTCGATATTCGCCCTGATACTATGAATATTGATGAAACGCTTATCGAAGCCGCAATTACTGACAAAACAAAAGCTATTGTACCCGTCCATTACGCGGGGATTGCATGCGAAATGGACACAATTATGTCCATCGCAAAGCAGCATAACCTGTTTGTCATCGAAGATGCCGCTCAAGGTATGATGTCGACCTATAAAGGTAAGGCGTTAGGTACCATTGGCCACATGGCAGCCTATAGTTTTCATGAAACAAAGAACTATACAAGTGGTGGTGAGGGTGGGCTGCTGCTCATAAATGATGAACAATTTATAGTGCGAGCGGAGATCATTCGAGAGAAAGGAACTAATCGCAGTCTGTTTTTCCGCGGCATGATTGATAAATATACCTGGGTCGATGTTGGTAGTAGTTATCTTCCAGGAGAACTGCAAGCTGCTTATCTATTCGGTCAACTTGAAAAGGTGGACGAAATAAATAGTGCAAGACGTCATATCTGGGAAAGTTATTATCTGGCATTAAAAGAACTCTCCGACGCTGGCCATATCGAACTTCCGACGACACCTGATGGATGTGTCGGCAACGCCCATATGTTTTATATAAAAGTCCGGGATATCGACGTTCGAACAAAAGTATTAGGCTTGCTCAAGGATCAAGAGATCGGTGCAGTTTTCCATTACATTCCACTCCACTCAGCGCCTGCGGGACTGCGACTTGGTCGTTTTCATGGCAAGGATGTCTGCACCACTGTTGAGAGTGAGCGCCTGATTCGTCTGCCAATTTGGTACGGAATGCAAGAGAAGGACATAGATCGAGTCGCTTCTGTTGTCATCGGTGCGGTTCATGCATCCAACCAGTAAAGTTGCAAAAAATCTCTCTGATAGTAAGCGTGCGCTATTCAGCGCCGCTTTGACTACTCTCGCCCAAATTTCGAAAATCGGAGTTGGTTTCGCCTTCATTAAGCTTGTTGCTGTGTACCTCGGTGCAGAAGGTATGGGGCAATTAGGGCATTTTATGAGTGCTGTCACCATGCTTTCTCTGCTTGCAGGGGGAGGAATTGTAAATGGCCTTATTAAATATGTCGCACAGTACAAAAAACAACCTAAGGAACTGCTGAAGACGATTGCAGTTTCCAAAGCGTACTCTTTGACGTTTTGTGTTGTTGTGTGTTTATTGGGGTGTTCTTTTTCCAGGATTATCTCCAGTTATATCTTTAAGACGCCTGATTACTATTGGATTGTAGTGTTTCTTTCTGTTTGTCAGTTTGGGTTTGCTTTTACCAATCTAGTGACGGGAGTCGCAAATGGCCTTCGTGATACCAGGACTTTTGCGGTCATTCAAATAGTCGGAAATATACTGGTTCTCCCGGTAAGCTGGATCTTGATTCAAAGGTTTGATTTTGTCGGTGCAGCGATATCGATGGTGCTCTTTTTTTCGTTTTATTCGATACCAGCATTGTATTTCTACTGTAAATCCATTTTCTTGAAAATGCCCATCGGTTTTAAATTTGAGACGCAAGGTTTTAAACGATTGTTGTCCTTTACATTGATGGCGACAGTTGGAGCAATCAGCGTTCCATTGGTAGAAATCATTATTCGTGAACAAATTATTGAGCATGTTGGATTTGTAGCAGCAGGTATTTGGCAGGCATCGATAAAAATATCCAGTGCATACATGGGTTTTTTTACGATTTTTCTCGCTGTTTATTTTATGCCAATGGTTTCAGAAAAGACTAAGGTATCGGAAATTACACCACTAGTTTTTCGATTTATGAAACTCGTTATGGTTATTTTTGTACTGGGCGGAACGGTGTTTTTCGCTCTTCGTCAATACGTAATTCCATTACTGCTTTCATCCGAGTTTTCCGAGCTTGAAGATCTTATTAAGTATCAACTGCTAGCGGATTTTTTCCGTGTTATTACGTATGTGATAAGCTTCGTCGTCGTTGCCCGGGCGGCACTCATAATATATTTGATAAGTGAGCTGACCCAGGGCGTGGTGTTTTGCAGCCTGAGTCTGTTTTTTTTGAATAGTGGGCAGGGTGTCGAAGGTGCATTCATCGCTAACTTAATAATGAATGTACTTTATTTTATCGTTTCGGTTTTCGGCTTTGCAATTTATAAAAGGAGAAATGCCTGATGTTATCCGGGAGTGTGGTTGTATCTTGTTATAATCAGCAAGATTACATAGAAGAGTGTCTGGATAGTATCCTTTCTCAGGATATAGATTTTGATTGTGAAATTATTGTCTCGGATGATTGTTCAACCGATCGAACACAAGAAATACTTCGTGAGTACTCCAGCAAGCACGAAGGTAGAATAAAACTGCTGTTGAGAGAGAAAAATGTTGGCGCCGCTTTAAATTACCATGGTGTCCACAAGATGGCGTCAGGAGATGTTATTTACCATTTTGATGGTGATGATGTCATGCTGCCGGGGAAACTTCAGCAGCAGTATAATATTTTCAAAGAGAACGCAGATGTAAATGTTGTGTTCCACAAGGCTATTTATTTTTCTGATGACGGTTCTTACGCTTCCGAAACCCAGTACCCAAGTCCTGAGGCAAGCCTGGTTTCTTTTATCTCACTTCAGGAAATGGCTCGCTGGGGAGCGATCGCGGTTCACAGTTCATACGCCTATCGTCGAGCTTCCAGGAAGGCAGTCATTACTCGAGAATTTATGGAATGGTTTTTCGTTATCGATTCCTTACTTCCTAGCGGCAAGGCAGCTTACATAAATTCTCCGCTAGTAAAATATCGGTGCAATCCATCAGCAGGTTCTTATTTGTCGACGACAAAAGGAAAAATAAAGTCGTATACGATTTATTTTGATGATTTGTATCGATATTTTTATCAGTTACCAGAACTGAGAAAAGATCTATATTCTAATTTTGTTGTCACGTTCCTGGCGATGGCTAAATCTACTCGCAAGTGCACATTCAAGGGGTTACTGTTTCTATTGCGTAATTTTTACTACTTCCGGCTACACAAATTTATGGATACGGTGAGTGTCAGGAAACATGTAGGCCCTGAGAGCAAGGTTCGTTGACTAGAGAGCAGTGCAATGTGAGGCTGATTGAGGCGAGAGAATGGCAGGTTTAGAATTATATGGCACACCACTGTATGTGATAAGTGTTTTTCTACTTTTATTGACTGCAGTGAAAGCGTTGGTGTCTGATAATAGGGCGGACAATCTGTTTCGCACGATAGAATTTTTTGTCGTTTTTTTTGCGATTGTTGCGGCATCCTATTATATCTCTAATCGACCATTTGATATGGAAGGTGATACCGAGGTCTACATAAATTTTTATAACGATGTTAATTCTGGTCTCGAGAATCCATTTCAAACTTTTGAGCCTGGCTTTATTGGGGTGGTCAATTTTTTTGGTTTCCTTGGTTTGAGCTATCAGTGTTTTTTCTTCTTTATTGCATTTGTATTTTTATGGTCCTATTATTTTTTGCTGAAAGTTGTATTTGGCAGAGGCTCTAGTTGGGCTCTCCCTGTTTTTGGGGTTTTGTTGTTTTATCCGTTCTTTTTTTCATTGACAGCAAATATTATTCGTCAAGGTTTTGCTCTTTGTTTTGTGAATTTTGCCTTGGTTTGTTGTGCCAAGGAGTATTGGCGTCGAGGTGTAGTGTTTTCATTGTTGGCAACACTGTTTCATAAGTCTTCATTGGTTTATTTTCCTTTTGTGCTTTTTCGAAAGCAAATTATAGGTATTGGTCTTGTTGGTGTGGTGGGTTTTTGGGTGCTGGTGTCTATGGCATCCTACTTTAAGGTTTTTTCCTTATTGGTGTCCATGCTGTTCGAGTTGTTGTCGGGTTACGGTTTGTCAATAAACTACACTGATGTCGATAATATTGAGTATATAACAGGGTTCAGATGGGATTTTTGGGCGTTTTCGTCATTTTCCATAGTGTTGTTGATGGCGCTTAGACTACTAGGGGGCGGTCGTACAAATGAAACGTATATATTCTATATCTGTGCGTTTCTTTCTTGTTTGCATATCGCGATGTTTGATGTGGCTTATAATGATAGATTTGGAATATATGCCTGGATTTTTTACCCCTTGGAGATCGGGTACGTCATTCGCCTCGCATGTGCCAGTTTAGCGACCGGAAAACGGTCAAAAGAAACTGGAAACGAAAATGTATTTTTATAAGAGGGAGTGGTGAGATGTTCGTATTACTGACAGGTGCCAAGGGTTTTATTGGAAGCCAATTGCTCGCGCGCCTGTGTGCATCTGGCCATAAAGTTAGGGTTGTTACTCGTACCTCCTTTGAAACCAGTTTTAGCGGCGTGGAAGTTGTGCTGGCTGATTTGACGAGCCCGGAAACGAATTACGACTCTTTGGTATCCGGTTGTCAGGTCGTTTTCAATTGCGCGGGTGAAATCCGCGATGAAAAGGCAATGCGATCACTTCATGTCGACGCCACCGATCGTTTGCTAGCAGCTGTTAATCGTCAGGCATCTCCTGAACACCCCATCCACTTTGTTCAGTTAAGTAGTGTCGGAGCATACGGCCCTGCCCAGGGCGCGCTCCGAATAGTAAGTGAAACAACAAAGGAAAACCCTCAAGGAACCTACGAAGAAACCAAGACGATAGCCGACTCGCTGGTAATGAAAAGTGGAAGTAATGAGTTCTTTAGTTACTCGATATTGAGGCCGTCTAACGTATTTGGTGCAGGCATGACGAACAATTCGCTTCGTCAGCTTGGAAGAATTGTACAGAAGGGTTTGTTTTTTTATATCGGAACTGCTAAGAACGATGCTGTCGCCACATATATCCACGTTGAGGATGTTGCCTCTGCCCTGATGCTTTGTGGATTTGAGCCCTTGGCTAGAGGCGAGGTTTTTAATCTTTCTAATGACTGTCCATTGTCTGATCTGATAAACGGAATGGCTGATGCACAACATGTATCCCGTCCGAAATGGAGCGTTTCTGAAACTCTGCTACGCGTGATGGTTACCGTAGCCAATCGTTTTTTGCGTCTACCCGTCACTCCGGCACGTATTGATGCACTAGTGTCTAAAACAACTTATCCAACCACCAAGATTCGTGACACCCTCGGTTTTGTTCCTGAAAAAAATGTGCCAGAGGCAATCAGTGAACTTTTTACAAAGCGGCCGATAGTCTGATAAATGGAGTAAGTTTTATGTTTCGCGACCAAGTACTCCAGAGTATTGTTCTTGTTTTTTGCAGCCTATGGGTGCAGCTATCGGTTTGATTGTTTCGACGCGGGGATGGACGTGGCCAAGGTGTTAAGGGGGGATTTATAGTGCAGGATAAAAGTTTAAAAATTGCTCGAGTTTCAACAGTTCCTTTTTTTGTTCTAACTCAATTGAAGGCGCAGATTGATGCATTGGCTGCTTCTGGTGCAGCGGTTACTGTTATTGCTAGTTATGATGAAATGAGTAGTCAGCTTGCGGAAAGTACGAATTATATACCAGTCAATATTGAGCGTAAGATAAATCCTGTAAAGGATTTTTTGAGTTTGATATCACTGGTTAAGGTTTTCAGAAGCAAAAAGTTTAATGTGGTTCATTCTACAACGCCGAAGGCTGGATTGCTTTGTGCAATTGCAGGTTTTCTTTCGGGGACTGAAGTTCGTTTGCATACATTTACCGGGCAGCCTTGGGTAACGATGGGCGGGGCCAAAAAGTTAATACTGAAATTTTGCGACAAAATTATAGGTTTACTGAACACGCACTGTTATGCCGATAGTATCAGTCAAAAGAATTTTCTTGTTTCCAGTGGTGTAATAAAAGCTGAAAAAATTTCCGTTCTTGGAAGTGGGTCGTTGGCAGGCATAAATCTTGATCGGTTTGACTCTTCTCGTTATAGCGTGGAGGAGTTGACCGATTTGCGGAGTGGGCTTGGTATTCCAGAGGATAGTAAAATACTTTTGTTTGTCGGGAGAGTAACTCCAGACAAAGGGGTCAGAGAACTTTTGTCAGCATTTGGTGAAATTCTACGTACCGATAAAAGTGTGTTTCTCATTCTGGTAGGGCCATTTGAAGCCGATGCTGAAAATATTGTCGCTAGCGCCTCTGAGGATGACTTGAGTCGTAACCTAAAAGTTGTTGGTTATTCAAATGAGCCTGAAAAGTATATGGCCCTGGCGGACTTGCTATGTCTACCCAGCTATCGCGAAGGCTTCGGCACGGTTGTCATTGAGGCTGCGGCCATGGGAACCCCAACGGTAGGTACTGATATTTACGGTTTGTCTGACGCTATAGTAAATGGTGAGACGGGGATTTTGGTTCCTGTCAGGGATCCTGCTTCACTCAAGCAAGCTATTGTTTCAATATTGAGTGATGCTCGATTGTTGGAGGCGATGGGGGAGGCTGCGAGAGTACGGGCCATCACCGAATTCAGTGCGAATACCTGCTCTGAACTGTTGATTAACGAATATAAGAGGTTTTTTAATTGACTATTGATTCAGTTCAGGTTCCCCTGCGTATCGTAGTTACCGGGGCAAGTGGCTTTGTCGGATCCGCGGTGGTGAGCGCACTGGATAAAGTTGAGCGATATTCTCCAGTGGCTGTCGTGCGTTCAAAAAACGATGGCCAAGAACTTTCTTCGTCAGTGTTCCCGGTTCCGGATATATCCTCTGCAACTGACTGGAGTGCTGGAGTAATGGACGCCGCAGTGGTTGTTCATGCTGCGGCACGGGTTCATGTGATGAGGGAAGTCGAACAGGATGCGTTAACCGAGTTCAGGAAAGTTAATGTTGAAGGCACAGTCAATCTTGCTCGGCAGGCTGCCGCAGCGGGAGTTAAGCGTTTTATTTTCATCAGCTCCATAAAGGTAAATGGGGAGCAGACAGATTTCGATAAGCCGTTTACCGCTGACGATAAGCCAGCCCCATCCGATGCCTATGGTGTTTCCAAAAAAGAAGCCGAAGACGCGTTGCGTGTTCTTTCGAAAGAAACTGGTATGGAGGTTGTCATCATTCGGCCTACCCTGGTTTATGGCCCAGGTGTAAAAGCTAATTTTAGAAATATGATGGCTTGGCTTAAAAAGGGTATTCCGCTGCCATTTGGTTCTATTCATAACAAACGAAGTCTGGTTTCACTCGACAATCTCGTCAGCTTGATTATGGTTTGCATTGAACACCCCAATGCCGCTGGACAAACATTTTTGGTCAGTGATGGCATAGATTTATCTACAACTGAATTATTACAATGTACTGCCAAGGCGTTAGGGGTCAAGAGTCGGCTGGTTCCGGTTCCTGCAAAGATGTTGGAATTTTTTGCTGTTGCCTTGGGACGTCGAGCACTTTCCCAGCGCCTGTGTGGATCACTACAAGTAGACATACAAAAGACCCGGCATCTACTTGGATGGTACCCAGCAGTATCAGTCGAAGACGCTCTTGACAAAACAGCCAAAGAATTTTTGGAACATCACTGATGACGAATTTATATTGGATTTTACCTTTAGCGTTTTTTGGCGCTCTGGTAGGCACTGCTGTTCTACGTCGATATGCATTGTCCAATAGCCTTATTGATGTCCCAAACGCGCGGAGCTCCCACGTGTTACCCACTCCCAGGGGAGGAGGGGTCGCGATCGTGGTTTCCTTCCTTTTGAGTGCAATTTTTCTTGCTGTGACTGAACTGATTCAATGGTCCGTTGCCTTGGCTGTCCTGGTGCCCGGGGGGCTTGTCGCGATCATTGGTTTTCTCGACGATCATGGTCACATCCCGGCACGTTGGAGACTACTCGGCCATTTTTCCTCGGCAATCATCGGGATGGTGATTTTCAATGGAATGCCGGCGATTCACCTGTTCGGCATGGCCATTGATCTAGGGTGGGCGGCGTATTTGTTTGGAAGCTTTTATCTGGTCTGGTTGTTGAACCTGTACAACTTTATGGACGGGATCGATGGGTTGGCGAGTATGGAAGCCATTTTTGTTTGCCTGGGTGGAGCTCTCCTGTACGTCGTTTCAGGAAATCCCGGTTCTGTGTGGGGGCCGGTGGCGCTCGCGCTGGCTGTTGCCGGTTTCTTGTATTGGAATTTCCCTCCAGCGCGAATTTTCATGGGCGATGCCGGCAGCGGATTCCTGGGCATAACGCTGGGTTTTCTGTCATTGCAAGCAGCGTGGGTAAACCCCGCCTTGTTCTGGGGATGGCTGATTCTCCTGGGAGCATTCATTGTCGACGCGACATGCACGCTTTTCGTTCGACTGATTAGAGGCGACAAGGTCTACGAGGCGCATCGCAGTCACGCTTATCAGTACGCGTCGCGACAATACGGCAGCCATTTACCTGTAACGCTATCGGTAACCGGCATAAATGTTGTCTGGCTGTTGCCAATTGCCATACTGGTGGCGATAGGCCTGCTCGATGGTGTCGTTGGATTGTTGGTAGCTTATGCACCCTTGCTTGTGCTGGCATTGCGATTCAAAGCTGGTCAGCGCGAAGTGTGATGTGTCGCTTGAAGTTGTTTGAGATAAACACGCTTGAGCTTTAAGCTTGTCGTTTGCTTTATTTGAAAAGGATATTGAAATGCTTCGCCAATGGCTACTGCAGCTTCCGCGGCGGCAAAAAAGGCTGATGCAAGTTGCGACCGATACTTTCCTGGTCTGGGCTGCGCTTTGGTTGGCATTCGTCGTTCGCTTGGGTATTGACGAGATCGTAAACCCGCTACAGGTGCACACCTGGTTGTTCCTGTGTGCACCGATTGTCGCGATTCCGCTGTTCATTCGCTTCGGATTGTATCGTGCGGTTTTACGCTACTTTGGAAACGACGCACTGATTGAAATCGTGAAGGCGGTCAGTCTCTCGTCGCTGATTCTCGGGCTCGTCGTTTATTGGTATAGCAATCATCAGGCTGTGATTCCCCGCTCGATCATTTTTAACTATTGGTGGCTCAGCTTGTTGATGATTGGCGGGTTGCGACTAGCAATGCGCCAGTATTTTCTTGGCGATTGGTATACGGCTGCCCAGCATGTCCCGTTTACCAATAGAGACAAGGGGTTGCCCAGGGTTGCGATCTACGGGGCAGGAGCCGCTGGAAATCAGCTGGTAGCGGCGCTTCGCATGGGGCGATTGATGCGACCTGTCGCGTTTATCGATGATGACACCAGTATTTCTGACCGGGTCATTTCGGGATTGCATGTTTACGAGCCCAAGCATATCGAGAAGATGATCGATGTTACCGGGGCTCAGGAAATCCTTTTGGCCATCCCGTCCGCGAATCGCGGGCGTCGTCGTGAAATATTGGGCTATCTGGAGGGCTTTCCGCTGCATGTCCGAAGCGTTCCCGGCTTTATGGATCTGGCGAGTGGGCGTGTAAAAGTAGACGACATCCAGGAAGTGGATATTGCTGACCTGCTCGGGCGCGATGCCGTGCCTGCGCAAGGCGATTTGCTCGAGCACTGCATCAGGGGCCAGGTCGTGCTGGTGACGGGGGCAGGTGGGTCGATCGGTTCTGAGCTTTGCCGCCAGATACTGGTGCAGCGACCCACTACGCTTTTGTTGTTTGAGCATAGTGAGTTCAATCTTTACAGCATTATGTCCGAATTGGAGCAGCGGGTTGCACGCGAGTCTTTGCCTGTAAAGTTGCTGCCGATCCTGGGGTCTGTTCGTAATCAGGAAAAGCTGCTGGACGTGATGAAGACGTGGCGTGTCGATACTGTTTACCACGCTGCAGCTTACAAGCATGTCCCGATGGTTGAGCACAACATCGCCGAAGGGGTACTCAACAACGTCATTGGTACGCTGAATACTGCGCAGGCTGCGTTGCAGGCCAATGTTGCCAATTTTGTACTCATTTCAACGGACAAGGCAGTACGGCCAACCAACGTCATGGGAAGCACCAAGCGTTTGGCTGAGATGACGCTCCAGGCATTGAGCCAGGAGTTGGCACCTGTTTTGTTTGGAGACGCCTCGAATGTTTCGCGGGTCAATAAAACCCGATTTACGATGGTTCGATTCGGCAACGTCTTGGGCTCTTCAGGGTCCGTCATCCCGCTATTTCACAAGCAGATTCAACTCGGTGGTCCACTGACGGTTACGCATCCGAAGATCACTCGCTATTTCATGACGATCCCCGAAGCGGCCCAGCTTGTGATTCAAGCAGGTTCAATGGGGCAAGGAGGCGATGTTTTCGTTCTGGACATGGGCGAGCCGGTAAGGATTGTCGAACTGGCGGAAAAAATGATCCACCTGTCCGGTCTGAGTGTGCGCTCGGAGAGAAATCCGCATGGAGATATCTCCATTGAGTTCACCGGCCTTCGCCCTGGTGAAAAGCTGTATGAAGAGTTGTTGATCGGCGACAACGTAGCCGCAACTCCTCATCCAATGATCATGACCGCCACTGAAGACTACCTTTCCTGGGAGGCTCTCAAAGTCAAGCTGGCTGAATTGCTGGCCGCGGTTGAACAGGATGACTACTCCTGTGTCCGCCAGCTCCTGCGCGAAACCGTCAGCGGCTATACCCCCGACGGCGAGATTGTCGACTGGATCTATCAGCAGCGTCGCCTCGAGCCCTGATTGTTTCATATGCTGTAACGGACACATTTTTGACAGGCTCCAGACATCACCTAAGTTTTGAAGGCAGCTTCGGAAAAGCTGCCTTCTCAATCGATGTCATGGAGCGTCATTTATGCGTACTGGCTATTTCTACTCTCTCGTTTTTGCCCTGCTGACCAGCACTTCAGTTGCCGTCTTAGCTGCACCTGCAGTCAAGCAGGAAGCTGGAAATCCTCCTGTGGTGATGGAAGCTTCAGAGAAAGTGCTGTCCGGAAAAATCAACCTCAATGCGGCGGATGCAGCGACATTGCACCGCGAACTGTCCGGTGTGGGCGAAGCCAAGGCTAAAGCGATTGTTGCGTATCGTGAGGATAATGGGCCATTTGCTTCAATTGACGAACTGCTTGAGGTCAAGGGTATCGGCAATGCCATTCTCGATAGAAACCGCGAAAAGCTTGAGGTGAACTAAGCTTGTAAATCAACGCCAAGGGGCCGGTCATTGACCGGCCTTTTTGCATTCTGGCAAATGGGAGGTATGCGATCCATAAACCTCACCTACCGTATGGCCGTGGTATGAAGTCAGGTATCCGAGTCGGATACATGCTCCACTTGAGTTCTCACTCCAAACAATCGGTCGGCTATCAGTCGACCGCGCTCCAGCCCTTCAGCGGTCAACCAAATCGATTTGTTCTTGTTCCCCGGATTGCTGATGAAACCATGTTCATGCAATCGGCTCATGGTCTCGAAGTCGAACCCTTTCCAAGCATTGCCGTTATCAAAGCTGAAGGTTGCCAACAGGGCAAGCACGGCTTCTTCAATCAGTTTATCGTCGTATTCCATGATCGTTGCTCCGCTCGTATTCTTTAAACTCACCGTAAACTCCACCAGCCATCAAGATGGATAGCGCGTTTATCTATGTGATACCGGTCGGCAGGCGTTCAACCAGTAGCCGGTCGCACATCAAATTCAGCAAGGGCTGCAGGTGTTCGCTGCACTGGATCACCCAACGCGCCAAGGTCTGGTGTGGAATATCGATGCCGTGGCGATCGAGGACTTTTTCGAAACGGGGCAGTGGTAGGCCATCGACGCATTTGGTCGTCAGCAACATCGCCAACACACTGGGGCTGGCCATGCTCTTTTCGATCAGTTGCGCCGGCTTGTCGGCAGTAACCGGTGCGGTTTCGCAATCGCGGCAACCGCAGACCTTGCGCACATGTTTGATCACGCGGATTTGCATCGGCACGATCTCGAGCTGCTCGCTGATTTCCTCGCCAATGGCGTGTTTACGGCAACCGCAGGCGCAGGTCAGCTCGTGCTCGGACGGTTCGTGAATGACTTCGATACGCGGAAGATCGGCGAGCAGAGGCTTGCGGTTGCCCCGCCACTTCGTTGACCGTCTCGGCGACGATTTCAGCTTCATTGAACAAGGCCATTTGCGAGGTCGCTGTATCGGCAGTCTGCTCTGACTTGCGCCCGAAAAGATACTCACGCAACAGCGCGTTTTCTTCTTAGAGATGAACGATCTTGCCCTTATCCGACTCGCGCTCACTCAGCATTTGGTCAAGCAGTGGCTTGAGCAAAACAGGGTCGTCAGGAAGGTCTTTGGGCATGGAAATCATGCCCTGGTTTATACCGAATCGGGCGACGAATCCAGGCGTCAAAACTTGATGCGGACGGTTGCGCTACAAATCTAAACCGTCCAATAAAAGATCTTCACTCGATTGTGAGGCTTGTTGAGCAACACCAAAAAGCACCGGGTCAAACACCGCGACTTTGATGTCCAGTACGACCAGAGCGGCGAGGCCGTCGATGGATTTTCGGAAGTCGACGGGCTTGGGGTAGAGATAGACTTTTTCGATTTTTGCGTCGGGACGCATTATGAGATGCTGGCTCCGGAAAGGAATCGGGAGCACAGCATCGGGGATCAGGTGGTGACTTTGAATGTGGGGTTTATGGAGCGCTTACGTCAGTTCTGCACCCAGCGTTCCGGTGTAGAGGACTTTGTCTATGACACTACCGCCGTAGATTTTTTTGACGTTAGATAGGATGGATCGTCCCCAGAAAAGTTACTGGTTTTTGGGTGATAAGGGCAGGCGCTAAAGCAATTGGTCAAGCCGGGCTGCGCTTGAAGAGCAAGCGCAGCCCTCGACAATTAACGACGAGATGTCCGCAGTGAAAGCACTGCGCGACGAACAAAGGCGACACTCACACCGAGCATGAATCCAAAGAGCAGACCAAGTCCAACGATCATGGCTTTCTTCGGTTTTACCGGCGCTTGGGGTTCCGTCGCATCTTTATCAACTTGAACCAGATTTAACTGATCGAATTTTATATTCAATTGCTTCAAGTGCGTCAACTCACCCCGGATGCCTGCGAACTCCTTGAGAAACGGCTCAGAACTCTCCCGCTCTTTGAGGATTACTGCTTCGCGGTTGGTAGCCAGCAGGCTGAGTTCTTTTTGAATTTCATCGATACGCGGCTCGGTGAAGTCGTCGGAATGACGAGCTGCCAGGGTGGCACGTTCCGCTTCCAGTGCCGCCTGTCCCAGGAAGTACAGCGGTATATTCTGATTGTTTACTTCAGTGCGGATCATGTTGCCCTGATGTGCTTGCTCTCCGTCTCCCAGAGCCGAGGGCGTGGTAGGTTTTACAATGCCGAGTTTCTTGGCGATAGCGATGGCTTCATCAAGCTCTTTGATGCGGTTTTGTCTGCGGCTTTGCAGTTGTTGACGCAGCGCTTTAAGTTCGTCTTGAAGTGTTTGTTTTTTTAATTTGTCTTTTTCCAGCAAGTGGGCGATTTTTGAATCTGTTTCCGCCTCATAGATGGATTTTTTCGACTCCAGCTTCTTTTCCACGTTTTCGATGCGGTTGGCAATCAGTCTTTTGAGGTCCGAAGCCACTTTTTCCTTTTCGCCTTTAACGACGAAATCGGTAAAGTCTTTCAATATACCTACACCATCTACACCTTGTGGATATGTGAGGCTAAGGCTCACGGCTTCGGAAAGGCTGGAGCTTTTTTTAGGGTCAATTTTTTGAAGCGAAAATGCTTTTTCGTTGAACTTCTCAAATGTTCTTTCAAAGGATTCGCCTGGTACCTGCAGTGGTGCAAGGTATTGTGGGTTGGCTTTGAAGAACTTCAGGCGGATATCATAAGACTGCATTGACGAGCCAATGGTATTCAATGCGTCGTTTGGCAGAAGTTTGTAAAGCCCTGACTCATTCAGCTCATCCAGGTCTGCCAGTGCGACTGGCTGGACAAAAGTTTCAACTTTATACTCCGGCGTTGCCAATAGGGCGTAAGCAATAGCGGGGGTGACAGTCAGTGCAGTAAGCAATAAAACAATCGCCCTTTGATCCCAAAGGCTACTGATAAGCTCCTTTATATCAATAATTTCTTGTCGGGGGGTATCAATGATGCTTGCTGGAGAGTTCATCATGCGCCCTAAAAAATGGATAGATAATCCCAAGTACCTCTGAGAATTACCGTCATCCAGGTTAAGAAAATTATATTTTGTCAAGCTTTGGATATTCCAGCATTTGTAACCAAACAGCAAGGGTGAGAGACAGTCGCAGATGCGAACGCAGGGCGGATCAAGCATCGCTTTGATGGCATTAAGGACTGGTTCGACGCATGAGAGCCCTGTCGCTCAGTTACCGTTCAAAGCGCCCTGTTCATCCACCCCACCATTTATCGGGCGGTTCGCAGTACCGTTCATTCCATCACAGAGGTTTGGCGCGGTCTCACGTTCATTCAGGGTCTACTCTCATTCTGGCCGAACCGCCGACGAGAACCGCGCGTTTTCTCCAAGAAAAATTACGACTATCATATTGTGTTTGAATTATGACTATAATAAATACCGTTTGCGCCGGCGTACCCCGGTGTCAAACATCCCTCAGCATCCTTCAGGAGCACCGTCATGAATTCAGTTCAGTCCCAAGGTACGGCCCTTGTCACCGGTGCTTCCTCCGGTATCGGGGCGATTTACGCCGAGCGGTTGGCGGCCCGTGGTTTTGATTTGTTGCTGGTGGCTCGCGACGAGCAGCGACTGGAGGCGGCCGCGAGCAAACTTCGTTCGGAGCATGGGATCAAGGTTGAAGTGCTGAAGGCGGACCTGACTCAAAAGGCAGACGTGCTGCAGCTCGAACAGCGGTTACGCAGCGATTCGACTATCAGTTTGTTGCTCAATAACGCCGGCGTGGCGGCGGACGGGCTTTTGGCCAATGCTGATATCGACCAGCTGGAGCGAATGATTCAGTTGAACATCACAGCTGTCACGCGATTGGCCGCGGCGGCTGCAGCCGGTTTTACCAAGGCCGGGCGCGGCACCATCATCAATATTGCGTCGGTGGTGGCCTTGTTTCCGGAGCGTTTCAACGCAACCTACAGCGCCAGCAAGGCCTATGTATTGAGCCTGACCCAGTCGTTGAGCGCCGAACTGGACGGCACCGGGGTGAAGATCCAGGCGGTGCTGCCTGGTGTGACCCGAACCGAGATCTGGGAGCGCTCCGGCATCGACGCGTCACAAATTCCTGCGGACATGGTGATGGAGGTGGGTGAGATGGTCGATGCTGCATTGTCGGGTCTGGATCAGGGTGAGTTGATCACTATTCCTTCATTGCCCGATGCGGCGGATTGGAATGCGTTCGTGGCGGCTCGTCTTGTGATGGCGCCTAACCTTTCGAAAAGCAAGGCTGCTGCCCGTTATCGGTAAGTGACATCAAACAGATTGAGGTGTGAGCGGTATGAGTGATCGTCGTGTGGTTGTAACAGGCATGGGCCTGGTGTCGCCGCTGGGGAGCGGTGTCGAAGTGGTCTGGGAGCGGCTGCTGGCCGGGCGTTCCGGGCTGCGCAATCTGCCGGATGAAGTGGTTGCCGATCTGCCGGCCACGGTCGGCGGAGCGGTGCCGACGCTGGCAGATGATCCCCAGGCGGGTTTCGATCCGGACCGGGCGACCCCACCCAAGGAACAGAAGAAGATGGACCGCTTCATTCTGTTCGCCATGGAAGCCGCGCGTCAGGCACTGGAGCAAGCCGGCTGGCAAGCGCTGGATGCCAATGCCCAGGAGCGCACGGCCACCATCATCGGTTCAGGCGTAGGTGGTTTCGGTGCGATTGCCGACGCCGTGCGTACTACCGATAGCCGTGGTCCGAGGCGTTTGTCGCCATTCACTATTCCTTCATTTCTGGTCAATCTCGCGGCCGGTCATGTGTCGATCCAGCATGGCTTCAAGGGGCCATTGGGCGCGCCGGTCACCGCATGCGCTGCCGGGGTTCAGGCGATTGGCGACGCGGCGCGAATGATTCGTACGGGCGAGGCGGATATCGCGGTGTGCGGCGGTGCGGAGGCGGCGATCGATCGGGTCAGCCTTGCCGGGTTCGCGGCTGCTCGCGCCTTGTCCAGTGCCTACAACGACACGCCTGAGCGCGCTTCACGACCTTTCGACAGTGGTCGCGATGGCTTTGTCATGGGTGAAGGGTCGGGGCTGCTGGTCATCGAATCTCTGGACCATGCGCTGGCACGGGGCGCCCAGCCCCTGGCGGAGCTGGTCGGCTACGGTACCAGCGCGGATGCCTATCACCTGACCGCCGGTCCCGAGGACGGCAGCGGTGCGCGGCGAGCGATGACCTTGGCATTGGCACAGGCCGGTGTTTCACCGGCGCAGGTCCAGCATCTGAATGCTCATGCGACCTCGACTCCTGTGGGGGATCTGGGTGAGCTGGCGGCGATCAAGGCATTGTTCGGGGCGCAAAATGGCATTGCCGTGACATCAACCAAGTCGGCAACCGGGCATTTGCTCGGTGCTGCGGGTGGACTCGAAGCGATCTTTACGCTGCTTGCGATTCGCGACCAGGTCGTGCCGGCGACCCTCAATTTCGAAAACCCGGACCCTGCCACTGAAGGCGTGGACATTGTTCATGGCTGCGCACGGCCGATGGCCATCGAATATGCGTTGTCCAACGGCTTCGGATTTGGCGGGGTCAATGCCAGTGTATTGTTCAAGCGTTGGCAGGATTAATCCTGCGGGTGTTTGAGGTGTTCGCGTGCGGCGTCGAGAATCCGTTGGGCAAACCCGGCGTCGGCCACGCTGCGGGATAACAGCAAGGCGCCGACCAGTGTAGACATGATGACAATGCTGCGCTCGGCGGTGCGCTCTCCGTCAAGGGTGTGCCGGATCTGGTCGAGTCGCGCCTGGAGCACGACGTCGCTGGTCGGACTCGGTTGACCACGCAGTCCCAGTTCTGAAGAAATGGTCAGCAGCGGGCAACCCTCGTGAGGTGAGGTTTGATGCCATTCGGAAAGGTAAGTGTCGATGAAGGCTTCGAGTGGATGCTCCTCGGCGAAGATTTGCGCGCACAACTCGTCGACTTGTGCGCCAGCCTCTTGCAAGGCTTTTTCCACCAGTTCGTCTTTGGACTTGAAGTGCGAGTAAAAGCCACCGTGAGTCAGGCCCAGTGCTTTCATCAGGGGTTGCAGCCCGGTCGCGCCGATACCGTCGCGTCGAAATCGCGCTGAAGCTTCCTTGATTATGCGTTGGTGGGTCTGGGCTTTATGGTCCTGCGAGTAACGCATCTGATATCTCCGCATCAATGCGGCCCATATTAACCAATGAAAATTGCATGGTGACTGTACTTCTATTTCTAAAAAGCATGCAGATGCTTCGATATGGGTACAAATCGGCATGATTTCAGGGCAAGCCACGCAAAATCAAACCCCGCCGTTCAAGGCGGGGTTTTCATTCAGCGGTCCTGCGCTTCCTTGGCGTCCATTTCCGCATTGCGTTCGGCGACGCGCTTACGTTGCTCTTCGGTCAGTTCGACTTTGTGGGCGGTGTCGCGCAGCATCATCAGACCACCAACGATCGAGCCAATGGCAACGACCAGAATCAACCAGGCATACCAGGGCATAGGACTCTCCTTGAAAGCAGGCGGGTCGACGAGGGTTCGCCAACCGATCGCGTATAGCACTTTGAGTGACGGGGTTTCGTCGCAGTTCCATCGCTATCACCCCCATTCTATGCCTGTTGTTCAAGCTTCACCCGAACGCATTCAATGTCCGGTCAGCATCGCATCCGCCGGTGCGTCGGCGCGCAATTGCGCGGTGAGCGTGAAGTACACGAAACCTGCGGCCATGAAGCCCAGGAAGATCAGGCCGATCAAGGTGTTGAACCAGGCCATCGCCACCAGGCACACCACTGCCAGCATCAGCGCAATGAACGGCACCAGTGGGTAGCACGGGGCGCGGAAGGTACGTTCCAGGTTCGGCTCGGTTTTGCGCAGCTTGAACAGGCTGAGCATGCTCATGATGTACATGACGATGGCGCCGAACACCGCCATGGTGATCATCGCCGCCGTCAGCGTCATGCCGCCGAGGTTGATCAGACCGTCGCTGTAGATCGCCGCGATGCCAATCACGCCGCCGGCGATGATCGCCCGGTGCGGCGTCTGGAAGCGCGACAATCTGGCCAGGGACGCCGGCAGGTAGCCAGCGCGGGCGAGGGCGAAGAACTGGCGCGAGTAGCCAAGGATGATCCCGTGAAAACTCGCCACCAGGCCGAACAGGCCGATCCACACCAGCATGTGCAGCCAGCCCGAGCTTTCGCCGACCACGGTTTTCATCGCCTGGGGCAGCGGGTCGTTGATGTTTGACAGGGTGCGCCAGTCGCCGACGCCACCGGCGAAGAACATCACGCCCATCGCCAGCAGCACCAGGGTCAAGATACCGCTGATGTAGGCTTTGGGAATGGTGCGTTTCGGGTCCTTGGCTTCTTCGGCGGCCATGGCGGCGCCTTCGATGGCCAGGAAGAACCAGATGGCAAAGGGGATCGCCGCGAACATCCCGGCAATCGCCGGAGCGCCGAACACGTCGGTGCCGGCCCAGCCATTGAGGGCGAAGTTGCTGAAGCTGAACGCCGGCGCGACCACGCCCATGAACACCAGCAGTTCAGCGACCGCCAACACGCAGACCACCAGTTCGAAGGTCGCCGCCAGTTTCACGCCGAGGATGTTGAGACCCATGAACAGGAGATAGGCACCGACCGCCGCGTGTTTCGGGTCCAGGGCTGGAAACTGGACATTGAGATAGGCGCCGATGGCCAGGGCAATCGCCGGCGGGGCGAAGACGAACTCGATCAATGTCGCCAGGCCGGCGATCAATCCGCCTTTTTCCCCCGAACGCGCGACGGCTGTAGGCAAAGGGGCCTCCTGCGTGAGGAATGGCGGTGGTCAGCTCGGTGAAACTGAAGATGAAGCAGGTGTACATCGTGGCGACCATGAAAGAGGTCACCAGAAAACCCAAGGTTCCGGCCACGCCCCAGCCATAACTCCAGCCGAAATACTCCCCGGAAATCACCAGCCCGACCGCGATGCCCCACAGATGCAATGTGCCCAGCGTGGGTTTGAGTTGTGTGTTCATGCACTTGCTCCCTGAGTGGTTTGGAACGCTCGGGGGGAGGCCAGTGCAGTGGGCGTGCCATTTCGCGAGTGTGCGTCGTAATGGGCTGAAAGGCGTCGTATCGGGGATGTTCGCGACTGGTTGTGCGAACTTTGTGCGTCAGTCGTGGGCGTCGTTGCTACTAATGCCGCTTTCGCGAGCAAGCCCGCCTGTCTGCTACACGACACCGCTGCGATGCGGATACGTCGTGTTTCAACGCAGGTGCGGGCTACCGTTGATGTTCAGGTTTGTTCGGTAAGGCACTCGCGCAACGCCATCTGCCAGTCAGGTTGACTGACGCCCCAATCGCGTTGCAAGCGACTGCAATCCAGGCGCGAGTTAAGCGGCCGGGCGGCAGGCGTCGGGTAGTCGCTGGACGGGATCGGTAACAGGGCGGCACAAGGTTTGCCCTGTTGTCGCAATGCTTCGCCGATTGCCTGGGCGAAACCAAACCAGGAAGTCTCACCTTGAGCGGTCAAGTGATAAGTGCCCCAGTTGGCCACTTCGCGCGCCTGCCAGTGTTCAATCAGGGCAAGGGTGCTGTTGGCGAGTGTGCCGGCCCAGGTAGGGGCTCCGATTTGATCGGCAACTACACGTAACTCTGGTTTCTCTTGCAGCAATCGCTGCATCGTCAGCAGAAAGTTACGGCCATGGTTTGAATAGACCCAACTGGTACGCAGGATCAAGTGTTTGCCTTGCACGTCCTTGATAGCCTGCTCACCGGCCAACTTGCTCTTACCATATACGCCGAGCGGATTGGGCGTGTCGTCCTCGTTGTAAGGTCCGGCTTTCAATCCGTCGAAAACATAGTCCGTGGAGTAATGTATCAACGGGATGTCGAGAGCCAGCGCCTCTTCGGCGAGAATGCCGGGAGCGATCGCGTTGATGGCAAAGGCTGTTTGCGGCTCACTTTCTGCCAGGTCAACCGCTGTATGGGCCGCCGCATTGATGATCAGATCGGGTCTGACGCTTTGCACCTGACGGCGAATCTGAGCGGGTTGCGCGAGATCGAGCTGATCGCGACCCAATACGATCAGTTCGCCGAGCACACCCAGTCGGCGTTGCAGCTCGTGTGAGACCTGACCATGTCTGCCATTGATGAGTACTTTCATCAGAACAATTCAGTCTCGTCATGAGGTAAATCGGGCTCACACTGGCTCATTACGCTCCCCCTGCCAATTTGGCCAGGTACTGGCCATAGCCCGTCTTGCCGAAGTACTGGGCGCGTTCCAGCAGTTGTTCGCGGTTGATCCAGCCGTTTTCATAGGCTATCTCTTCCAGGCACGCCACTTTCAGGCCTTGGCGGTGTTCGATGGTTTGCACGTACTGAGAAGCTTCGAGCAAGCTGTCGTGGGTGCCGGTGTCGAGCCAGGCGAAACCTCGACCAAAACGCTCGACCTGCAGATCTCCACGTTGCAGATAGGCATTGTTGACGTCAGTGATTTCCAGCTCGCCGCGAGGCGAAGGTTTCACTGCCTTGGCGATCTCGATCACGTCGTTGTCGTAGAAATACAGGCCGGTAACGGCATAGCTGGATTTCGGCTTTTTCGGTTTTTCTTCGATAGAAAGCGCACGGCCCTCGCTGTCGAAATCGATGACGCCGAAGCGTTCGGGGTCCTTGACCCAATAACCGAACACGGTGGCACCGGAAGAGCGTTGTGCCGCGTTCTGCAATTGTTCGCCAAAGTGCTGACCGTGGAAAATGTTGTCGCCCAGGATCAGGCACACAGGGTCATCGCCAATGAATTCCTCGCCAATCAGGAAAGCCTGGGCCAGACCGTCCGGAGATGGCTGCTCGGCAAAGCTGAAATTCACCCCGAACTGGCTGCCGTCACCCAGCAGATTGCGATACTGCGGCAGATCCTGCGGGGTGGAAATCAGCAGGATGTCCTTGATGCCGGCCAGCATCAGCACCGAGATCGGATAGTAGATCATGGGCTTGTCGTAGACCGGCAACAGTTGTTTCGACACACCGAGCGTAATCGGGTGCAGGCGTGTGCCCGAGCCACCCGCCAAAACGATGCCTTTCATCATGCGAGCAGCTCCTTGGGATTGATGGCGCCAAGGCGTTCACCTTGATAGCTGCCATCCTGGACACGGCGGCACCACTCCAGGTTGTCCAAGTACCATTGAACGGTTTTACGCAGGCCGGTTTCGAAGGTCTCTTCGGGCACCCAGCCCAGTTCGCGTTCAATCTTGCCGGCGTCGATTGCGTAACGTACGTCATGACCAGGACGATCCTGGACGAACGTGATCAGGTCGGCGTAATACGCAACGCCCTCAGGTTTTTGCGGTGCCAATTCTTCAAGCAGGGCGCAGATGCCGCGCACCACGTCGATGTTCTTTTGTTCGTTGTGCCCGCCGATGTTGTAGGTCTCGCCTACGGTGCCGGTGGTCACCACTGTGAGCAGTGCCCGGGCGTGATCTTCGACGAACAGCCAGTCGCGCACTTGCAGGCCGTTGCCATACACCGGCAACGGTTTACCGCCCAGGGCGTTGAGGATGACCAGCGGAATCAGTTTCTCGGGAAAGTGGAAAGGCCCGTAATTGTTCGAACAATTGGTCAGCAGCACCGGCAAACCATAGGTTCGCTGCCAGGCGCGGACCAGATGGTCGGACGCAGCCTTGCTGGCAGAGTAGGGCGAGCTGGGTGCGTAGGGCGTCGTTTCCGTAAACAGATCATCGACGCCGTGCAGGTCACCGTAAACCTCGTCGGTGGAAATGTGATGAAAGCGGAAGGCGCTTTTCTCAGGCTCCGGGAGGGCTTGCCAATAGGCACGAGTGGCTTCGAGCAGGCTGTAGGTGCCGACGATGTTGGTCTGGATGAACTCTGATGGCCCATCGATGGAACGATCGACGTGGGACTCCGCTGCCAGGTGCATGATCGCGTCAGGCTGGAAACGCGCCAGCACTGCACTGACGGTCGTCTGATCAACAATATCGGCCTGAACGAACTCGTAACGAGTGTTGTTGGCAATGCTGGTCAGCGACTCGAGATTGCCGGCATACGTCAGTTTGTCCAGGTTGAGCACATCATGCTCAGTGTGTTGGATCAGCTCACGAACAAGTGCCGAGCCTATGAAACCGGCTCCGCCGGTAATAAGGATACGCATGTTGGGCCAGCCTTTTCAGTAGTGCGAATAACGGTAGCTTGCAGGCACGAGCGAGGAGGCGCAAGAAATCCTGACCCTGTTGGGTTACGTCGTGCCAATTGGGCTGGATTATCCATGACTTGCAGCCTTCACTCACTACATCTTGCGCAAAATTTAGCGCTTTACCCGTGAAATTCAGGTTTTCTCCGTACTGGAACCCCTTCCCGCACCCAGTAACCCCAGCGTAAACCCACTCTTTACGCATTCTTTATGCCCGGTCCGCACCCTCGGTCTCGTTCCTTTACAGCCTCTTTTCCGACAATGACTGCACACGCGGCAATACGCCGTAACACGGAGAACTTCCATGAGCGTTCTGGACGGGGTGTCACTGCTGTTGGCAGTGGGGCTGTTCATTTATCTGTTGGTTGCGCTGTTGCGCGCGGACCGGAACTAGGAGCGGCTATGCACAGTTATGACTATTGGCTGATCCTCGGGTTTTTCGCCCTGGTATTGGTCCCAGCGCCGTTTCTCGGGCGCTTCTACTACAAGGTAATGGAGGGGCAGCGCACCTGGCTGTCGCCGCTCCTCGGCCCGGTCGAACGCGGTTGCTATCGCCTGGCGGGCGTCGATCCGCACGCTGAACAGAGCTGGCAGAAGTACGCGCTGGCCTTGCTCGCCTTCAACCTTGCGGGTTTCCTGCTGCTGTTCGCGATCCTGTTGTTCCAGGACCATTTGCCGCTGAACCCGCAAAACCTGCCGGGCCAGGAGTGGACGCTGGCGTTCAACACCGCCGTCAGTTTCATGACCAACACCAACTGGCAGGCTTACAGCGGCGAAGCGTCCCTGAGCTACTTGAGCCAGATGGCCGGCCTCACCGTGCAGAACTTCGTCAGCGCCGCCACCGGCCTGGCCGTACTGGTTGCGCTGTGCCGCGGCATCGGCCGCAAATCCACGGCATCGCTGGGCAACTTCTGGGTCGACATGACCCGCGCCACCCTCTACGGCCTGCTGCCGCTGTGCCTGCTGCTGGCGCTGTATCTGGTTTGGCAGGGCGTGCCGCAAACCTTCGCGCAGTACGTGAATGCGGTGACGGTGCAAGGCGTCGACCAGGTCATTCCACTGGGCCCGGCTGCCAGTCAGATTGCGATCAAGCAATTGGGTACCAACGGTGGTGGCTTCTTCGGCGTCAACTCGGCGCATCCGTTCGAGAACCCGACGGCCTGGAGCAACCTGTTCGAAGTGGCCTCGATCATCCTGATCCCCGTGGCACTGGTGTTTACCTTCGGCCACTACGTAAAGGACCTGCGTCAGAGTCGCGCGATCATCGCCTGCATGCTGGCGCTGTTCCTGATCGGCGGCGCGACCTCGCTATGGGCTGAATACCAGCCGAACCCGATCCTGAACAACGTAGCCGTCGAGCAGACTGCGCCGCTGGAAGGCAAGGAAGCGCGTTTCGGCACTACCGCCACGGTGCTCTGGTCGGTGACCACCACGGCCGCGTCCAACGGTTCGGTCAACGGCATGCACGACAGCCTCAACCCGCTGAGCGGGATGGTCGCGCTGGTCAACATGATGGTCGGCGAGGTGATCTTCGGCGGCGTTGGTGCCGGGCTCTACGGTATGTTGCTCAACGTGCTGATCGCAGTGTTCCTCGCCGGCCTGATGATCGGTCGTACGCCGGAGTACCTCGGCAAGAAACTGCAAGCCAGGGAAGTGCAATTGCTGGTGCTGACCCTGATGGTCATGCCGATTGGCGTATTGGTGCTCGGCGCGATTGCCGCCAGCCTGCCAGGCCCGGTGGCCTCGGTGAGCAACCCCGGCGCCCACGGTTTCAGTCAGTTGCTCTACGCCTACACCTCGGCCAGTGCCAACAACGGTTCGGCGTTCGGTGGCTTCGGTGCCAACACGCCGTTTCACAACCTGATGCTGGGCCTGGGCATGTTGATTGGTCGCTTCGGTTACATCCTCCCGGTTCTGGCCCTGGCCGGCAGCCTGGCGATGAAGAAAACCGCACCGATTGGCCAGAACAGCTTCCCGACCCACGGCCCCCTGTTCGTGACCCTGCTGACCGTGACCATTTTGCTGGTGGGCGGCCTGACGTTCCTGCCGACCTTGGCGCTGGGCCCGATTGCTGAACATCTGAGCATGGCCTTCTGAGGAAGTTGAAGATGAATATGCCCGTATCCAAAACCGTCGCCGTCAAGGCGCCGGAACAACCGAAAACCGCGATCTCGGCCCTGTGGCGCCCGGCGCTGGTGCAAGCCTTCGTCAAGCTCGACCCACGGCAATTGCAACGTGCGCCGGTGATGCTGGTGGTCGAACTGACCGCAATCCTGACCACCGTGCTGTGCTTCATTCCCGATACGGCCGTACCGACCTTCGTCGCCGCGCAAATTGCCGTGTGGCTGTGGTTCACCGTGCTGTTCGCCAACTTCGCCGAAGCTTTGGCCGAAGGTCGTGGCAAGGCCCGCGCCGACAGCCTCAAGGCCGGTAGCGAAGGCCTTAGCGCCCGGCGCAAAACCAGCAATGGCACCTTTCAGGTAGTACCGGCCACCAGTCTGCGCAAGGGCGATGTGGTGCGTGTCGAAGCCGGGGAGATGATCCCCGGTGACGGCGAAGTGCTTGAAGGCATCGCAGCGGTCAACGAAGCCGCGATTACCGGTGAGTCGGCCCCGGTGATTCGTGAGTCCGGCGGCGACCGCTCGGCCGTCACCGGCAATACAAGGCTGGTGTCCGACTGGCTGCTGGTGAAGATCACCGCCAACCCTGGCGAATCGACCCTGGACCGCATGATCGCACTGGTCGAAGGCGCCAAACGCCAGAAAACCCCGAACGAAGTGGCGCTCGACATTCTGCTGATCGGCCTGACCCTGATCTTCCTGCTGGTGGTCGTCACCCTGCAACCGTTCGCCCACTTCGCCAACGGCAGCTTGCCGCTGGTGTTCCTGGTGGCGCTGTTGGTCACCTTGATTCCGACCACCATCGGCGGCCTGTTGTCGGCCATCGGTATCGCCGGCATGGATCGTCTGGTGCGCCTGAACGTGATCGCCAAGTCCGGGCGTGCGGTGGAAGCGGCGGGGGACGTGCACGTCCTGCTGCTGGACAAGACCGGCACCATCACCTTCGGTAATCGTCGTTGCTCGGCGGTGTATGCCGCGCCAGGCGTGACAGCCAGGGAATTGGCCGAAGGCGCGTTGCTGGCGTCGCTGGCCGACGACACCGCTGAAGGCAAGTCGATCGTCGAGTACCTGCGTGGCACTCATCCGCAACCGGAACCGTCCGCCGACCTGCTGACAGCCGTGCCCTTCAGTGCCGAAACCCGTTTGTCCGGTGTCGACTATCAAGGGCGCGTGTACCGCAAGGGTGCGGTGGATTCGTTGCTGGCCTTCGTCGGCCTGAAACGTGCTGACCTGGCACCGGCCTTGTCCCGCGAAATCGACAAGATTGCGCAAAGCGGCGGCACCCCCTTGCTGGTCTGCGCCGACGGCAAGTTACTTGGCGCGATCCACCTCAAGGACGTGGTCAAGCCCGGTATCCGCGAGCGTTTCGCCGAGTTGCGCAAGCTGGGCATTCGCACGGTGATGGTCACCGGCGACAACCCGTTGACTGCCGCCGCCATCGCCGCTGAGGCCGGTGTGGACGACGTGCTGGCGGAAGCCACGCCGGAGAAAAAACTGGCGCGCATTCGTCACGAGCAAAACGACGGTCGCCTGGTCGCCATGTGCGGCGACGGCGCCAACGATGCCCCGGCACTGGCCCAGGCGGACGTCGGCATGGCGATGAACGACGGCACGCAAGCGGCACGTGAAGCGGCCAACATGGTCGACCTCGACAGCGACCCGACCAAGTTGCTGGACGTGGTGCAGATCGGCAAGGAATTGCTGGTCACCCGCGGTGCGCTGACGACCTTTTCCATCGCCAACGACGTGGCCAAGTACTTCGCGATCCTGCCGGCGCTGTTCGCCGCGATCTACCCGCAACTGGGTGTGCTCAACGTGATGCACCTGAGCAGTCCGCAGAGCGCGATTCTGTCGGCGATCGTTTTCAACGCGTTGATCATCGTGGTGCTGATTCCCCTGGCATTGCGCGGCGTGCGCGTGCAGGCGGCGAGTGCGGCGGCGTTGCTGCGACGCAATCTGCTGATCTATGGCCTGGGCGGGATTCTGGTGCCGTTCGTGGGCATCAAGGCGATCGACATGCTGTTGACGGCGTTGCATCTGGTTTGACTGAACACGCCCCTGTAGGAGCGAGCTCGCTCGCGATGGTGGTTAACGATAACGCGTGCTTGCTGACTGTACGCGGCGCTCTCAATTACATCGCGAGCAAGCTCGCTCCTACAGGTTTTTCCCGTGAATTCGAGGATTTTGAAATGTCCACATTGATACGCCCGGCCCTGAGCCTGCTGGTCCTGATGACGCTGATCACCGGCGTCGCCTATCCACTGGTGGTCACAGGCGTCGCCCAGGTCGCGTTCCCGGATCAGGCCAACGGCAGCCTGGTGCGCGATGCCGAAGGCAAGGTCCGCGGTTCCTCGCTGATCGCCCAGGATTTCGTCGGCGACGCCTGGTTCCACCCGCGTCCTTCGGCCGGTGCCTTTGCCACTGTATCGAGCAGCGCCAGCAACCTGTCGCCGAGCAACCCGGCCCTGGCCACGCGGGTGATCGACGATGCCGGCAAGTTGCTGGTGCCCGGCCAGGGGCCGGTGCCGTTGGCGCTGGTCACGACCTCGGGCAGCGGTCTCGATCCGCACTTGCCACCGGCGGCGATTGCCTATCAACTGGCGCGTGTCGCCGCGGCGCGCAACCTGCCGGTCGCGTCACTGCAACAGCTGCTGGACGCGCACATCGAGCAGCCCTTGGTAGGCCCGCCGGTGGTGAATGTGCTTGAGTTGAATCTGGCGCTGGAAAAGCTTTAGGTCCGTGGTGCTGCCATTCGCGAGCAAGCCCGCTCCCACAATTGGAATGCATACTCCTGTGGGAGCGGGCTTGCTCGCGAAGACGGTTTGACAATCACTACATCAACATCTGAAAGACGAGAACTCCAAGCATGAGCAACTCCGGCCGCGCCGACGCGCTGTTAGCAGACCTGCCCCGCGATGGCCGTGGCCGGCTCAAGGTATTTCTCGGCGCCGCGCCCGGCGTCGGTAAGACCTACGCCATGCTCCAGGCGGCCCACACTCAGTTGCGCCAAGGGGTAAAGGTCATTGCCGGCGTCGTCGAAACCCACGGCCGCGCCGAAACCGAAGTACTGCTCAGCGGCTTGCCGCAGCAGCCGTTGGTGCGCTCGGAATACCGGGGTGTGTTGCTCGAAGAAATGGACCTGGATGGTCTGATCAAAGCCAAACCGAAGCTGGTGCTGGTCGACGAACTGGCGCACACCAACGCACCCGGCAGCCGTCACGAAAAACGCTGGCAGGACATTCAGGAACTGCTCGCCGCCGGCATCGATGTCTACACGACAGTCAACGTCCAGCACCTGGAAAGTCTCAACGATCAGGTGCGTGGCATCACCGGCGTGCAGGTCCGTGAAACCCTGCCGGACTGGGTGCTGCAAGAAGCCTACGAACTGTTGCTGATCGACTTGCCGCCACGGGAACTGCTCGAGCGCCTGCGCGATGGCAAGGTCTATGTGCCGGAGCAGGCGCGAGCGGCCATCGACGCATTTTTTTCCCAGACCAACCTGACCGCCCTGCGCGAACTGGCGATGCAAACCGCGGCGGCTCAGGTCGATAACGATTTGGCCCTGGGCTATCGCCAACTCGGACAAGCGGCACCAGCGGTGCGCGGGCGTTTGCTGGTAGGGGTGGACGGCGATGCCCAGGCCGAGCGTCTGGTACGGCATGCCAGTCGCGTGGCCCAACGGCGGCACCTGCCCTGGAGCCTGGTGCACGTGGACAACGGTCGAGTGCGTGACGAGCAGTCCCGCCTGCGCCTGCAGAGCGCCCAGCAACTGGCCGAACGCCTGGGCGGTGAAGTGGTGTTGCTGCGCGCCGGTGAAGTGGCGAAAACCCTGATCCAGCATGCTGCCGAGCGTCGTGCCAGCCTGGTGCTGGTCGGCCAGTCCCGACCGAGATTGCGCCGACGCCTGTTCGGTGGCGGGTTGGCGGCGCGGCTGCTGCGCAATGCGCGCGGACTGGAAATCAACGTACTCGATAGCGATCACGAACAGCATCAACCCCATCAGCGGTCGATGGGGGCACTGGTCTGGTTCGACTACGCGTTGGCCGTGGTCGCGACGGTTCTGGCCAGCGCCCTGGCCTGGGCGGTGGCGAGTGTCCTGCCACTGCCCAATATTTCACTGGTGTTCCTCGCCGCGGTGCTGCTGGTGGCGGTGCGCAGCAGTCTCGGGCCGGCGCTGGCCTGTGCGGCGCTGTCGTTCCTGACTTATGACTTCCTGTTTATTCCACCGACTTTTTCTTTCAGCATCCAGCGCGAAGAAGACGTGCTGACCTTGCTGTTTTTCCTGCTGATGGCAGCCCTCACCGGCAACCTCGCGGCGCGCCAGCGCAGGCAATTGCAGGCACTGCGCGATACCCAGGAAGAGACCACTGAATTGCTCGACCTGTCACGCAAACTGACGGCCGCCACCGACCGCCAGGCCGTGGTCAGTGCGGCCGCCCAGCACCTCAACGGTTGGAGCGACGTGCAACTGTGTCTGCTCAATCGCGACGGGCAGAGCGGCTGGAAAGTCGAAACCGGTGGCCCGCTGGAGTTCACCGAAGCTGAGCGCGCCGCCGCCGATTGGGCCTGGCAGCACGATCAACCGGCAGGTGCGGGCACCGGCACCTTGCCGTTCGGCCGCTGGTGGTGGTGGCCGTTATCGGTCGAGGACGGCCCGCTCGCGTTGCTTGGCGTATGCGCCAAGGAAGGCCAGACCCTGAGCGGCCAGCGCCGTCGTTTGTTGACCGCGCTGAGCCAGCCGCTGGCCCAGGCGCTGGCCCGGGCGCAACTGGCCGATGATCTGGAAGCGGCGCGGCTGCACGGTGAAACCGAGCAGTTGCGCAGTGCCTTGCTGGCTTCGGTGTCCCACGATTTGCGCACACCCTTGACGTCCATGCGCGGCAGTATCGATAGCCTGCTGGCCCTGGGAGAAGCGATCCCGCTGGAGGACCGGCGTGAACTGCTCGAAGGCACCCGCGATGAAGCCGAGCGTCTTGATCGTTATATCCAGAATCTGCTCGACATGACCCGCCTCGGCCACGGCGCCTTGAAGCTGGCGCGGGACTGGGTGTCACCGGCCGATATCGTCGGCAGTGCGCTCAATCGCCTGCGCGCAGTCCTTGCGCCGCTGCAAGTCAGCACCGACGTGCCGGCCGAGTTGCCGCTGCTGTATGTGCACGCCGCGCTGATCGAACAGGCATTGGTCAACGTGCTGGAAAACGCCGCGCGCTTTTCGCCGCCCCACGGGCGTTTGCAATTGCGCGCCGGGGCCGACGACGGTGAGCTGTTCTTTTCGGTCAACGATGAGGGCCCGGGGATTCCGGAGGAGGATCGGGCGAAGATTTTCGACATGTTCTACACCGCGGCGCGGGGGGATCGTGGCGGGCAGGGGACCGGGCTGGGGCTGGCGATCTGTCAGGGCATGGTTGGTGCCCATGGCGGGCGCATCAGCGTCGCCGACGGCATCGAGGGGCGCGGCACCTGCATCACGTTGCACCTGCCGCTACAGGCTCAGCCGGGATACGAGAGTGAAGCCTGATCCTGCTTGCGCTACTCTCTTGCCACTTCTTTGTGTTGATGTGAACTCATGAGCCAGACCGCGACCATCCTGGTCATCGACGACGAACCGCAGATCCGCAAATTCCTGCGCATCAGCCTCGTTTCCCAAGGCTACAAAGTGCTGGAGGCCGGCACGGGCAGTGAAGGCCTGGCCCAGGCAGCATTGAACAAACCGGACTTGCTGGTGCTCGACCTCGGCTTGCCGGACATGGACGGCCAGCAGGTATTGCGCGATTTTCGCGAGTGGTCGACGGTGCCGGTGCTGGTGCTCTCCGTGCGCGCCGGTGAAGGGCAGAAAGTCGAGGCCCTGGATGGCGGCGCCAATGACTACGTGACCAAGCCATTCGGCATCCAGGAATTCCTGGCGCGGATTCGTGCGTTGCTGCGCCAGGCGCCCGTGGGCGAAGCCCAGCCAGCGGCGCTGAACTTCGGTCCTTTGACGGTCGACCTGGCGTATCGCCGGGTGCTGCTCGACGGTAGCGAAGTCGCCTTGACTCGCAAGGAATACGCCGTGCTGGCGCAACTGGCGCGGCATCCCGGGCGGGTGATCACCCAGCAGCAATTGCTCAAGGACATCTGGGGGCCGACGCACACCGAAGACACTCACTACCTGCGCATCGTGGTCGGGCACTTGCGCCAGAAACTGGCGGATGACCCGACCCTACCCAGGTTTATCGTGACCGAGGCGGGGGTGGGGTATCGGTTGTTGAGTGAGTAGTTTTGAAATTTTGTGGTGACTGATCTGGCGCTTTCGCGAGCAAGCCCGCTCCCACAGTGAATCTTTGGTGTACACAAAATCCCATGTGGGAGCGGGCTTGCTCGCGAAGAGGGCATTACATTCAATCGAGAACTTTCAGACTTTCAATTCTGCTCATTCTCATACCGATCCAGCGTATCCCGCGCAATCTCCCGACCCAGCGCGATCAGCTCCGGCGCCTTGTAGAACTCAAAAAACCGGCACACGCGCTTGGGCACGTTGATCAGAATGTCCGGCGGATACCCGGCAATCTTGTACTGCGCCAGCGACGTCTGCATCACCTCGAAACTCTGGTTGATCAAATCGAGCAAGGACGCCGGCCCGACGTTGTCGATGATGAACGAACCGGTGGCGGAGCGGGGCGCGCCACTGGCTTCCGGAGCAGCAGCGGGTTGCTGTGCTTCGGGCTCGGCGGACTCGATCCACGGGTTGAAATCCGCCCCTTCGGCTTTCAACGCTTCCTGCTCCAGGATCAACAATTGTTCCGCCTGTTTACGCCGGAACGGCAATTTCGAGCCGACAGAGCTCATCAGGTTGTCGAAGCGGGTCTTGAACGCGGCGGGGCGCTGGATCACCGGCAATTGGTAGTGGCGTTGGTTGGTGGAGTTGAGGTTGACCGCGATGATCAGGTCGCAATGGCTCGACACCACCGGCACGATCGGCAGCGGGTTGAGAATGCCGCCATCGACCAGCATGCGGTTGCCCTGCATCACCGGGGTGAACAGGCTGGGAATCGCTGCCGAGGCGCGCATCGCCTGGTGCAGGCAACCTTCCTGGAACCAGATTTCCTGCTGGTTGGTCAGGTCGGCGGCGACGGCGGTATAGGGGATGCGCAAGTCTTCGATGTTGATCTCGCCGACGATCTTGCGAATCTGCCCGAACACCTTCTCGCCACGAATCGCCCCCAGACGAAAACTGACGTCCACCAGACGCAACACGTCGAGGTAATCCAGGCTCTCGATCCAGTCGCGGTATTCATTGAGTTTGCCGGCGGCGTAGATCCCGCCCACCACCGCGCCCATGGAGCAACCGGCGATACAGGCAATGTCATAGCCGCGCCGTTCGATCTCTTCAATGACCCCAATATGTGCGTAACCCCGGGCTCCACCCGAGCCCAATACCAGTGCGACACGCTTTTTCATGAATCGCCCTCGTTTGAATGCTTCAACAATGCACCCATCGAGGGGCATGCTTCAATCGTCATGGTCGTTCGAGGGGACAAGAGCGTCGTATTTTCGACACTCCATGGCGGCACAGGGTTGTTCGCGTCAGCGCTATAGTTCGCACTGCGGACAAACGGCACTTTTCAGCTGCCACACCGTCTTACCTGCATGACTGTTGACCTATTTTTGAGGAGTAAGTGATGAAAGCCTGGATCTGCGTGCCATTGATTGCCCTGGCGCTCGCCGGTTGTGCCGGCAAAACCGCCTATCGCGACAGTTGCGGAAGTAACCTGGATGCGGCATGGCATGAACTGGACTTGGCTAAAGCCGAAGGTTTCGCCGGGACCGTCAGCTACTCCAAGGCCCTGTCACTGTTAACCGCGGCCAAGACCCAGCAGCAATTCGAAGGGTTCGAAGGCTGCACCAGGAAAGCCGAGAAGGCCCGCTTCTATATTCGTGAGTCGCGCGCGGGGCGTTGAAGGCAAAAAGCAGCTGCAGGCTCTAAGCTACGAGTTGCAAGACTCTTCGGGCTTGCAGCTCTTAGCTTGCAGCCTGGCGCTGTTTACGGAGTAAACCCCCATGATCGATCGGCTGGTGGCTCATGTCCTGGGCCTGGAAGTTCGTCTGCTGGCCTGCCAGGCCCGCTTGAAAGAGCGTACCGACCCTGAAGCTTTACACGATCTGCGCACCACCATGCGTCGGTTACGCAGCCTGTTGCGACCCTTGCAAGGTTTACCCGGTGTCGAACAACTGGAAGCGGCCGCCTCGCGGGTGGGCGATCTGACCACCCCATTGCGTGATCGCGAAGTGCTGGCGGCATACCTGCTTCAGCACGGTCAACCCCAAGCTGCACAGTGGCGCATGGCGCAAATGGCCGAAGCCTATCCGGCCGTGGCGGCCAGTCCCGAGCTCGCGCAAATGCTGATCGTCCTCGATGCGTTTCCGCGTTTTCTGCGCGCTGCCCAGCGCCAGGGATTGCTCAAGGGCCTGCGCAAGCGCATCGAAAAACGCCTGGGCAAACAGTGGAAAAAACTCGACGAAGCACTGCACGACCCGGCCCACGACCGTCATCGGCTACGTCTGCTGATCAAGCGCGTACGCTATGGCATCGACGCTTACCCCGAGCTGGACCGTTTGCCGAAAGCGGCCATGCCCCGATTGAAATCCGCCCAGGGCGCGCTGGGTGACTGGCACGATTGCGTGCAATGGCTGGCCATGGCTGAGCAGGAAGCGGATTTGCAGCCCTGTGTCGCGGTCTGGACAATCACCATGGCCGAGGCAGAAAGCCGTGCGGACCGGGTGCTGGAAAAGCTCAGTCGAGATTGCTTCAAATCCTGAGATCACCACCGAACAAATGTGGGAGCGGGCTTGCTCGCGAACAGGCCATCAGCCCGGACATTGTTGGTGACTGACAAACCGTCTTCGCGAGCAAGCCCGCTCCCACAGGGGTTTTATGTTCGACGTGAAACCTGCGCGACTTATCTGTCAGTCAATTTGTCCGGAATAGGCGATGTATCCCTCTCGCCAGATGGTTAAGATCCCCCTCATCTTTTTCCGATCCCTGAGGTTTTCATGCGTTTTTCCGAACTGCTTGACGCTGTCCGTAGCCAGCCGCTGGAGCTGTCCATTCCGGCCTCCTGGGGCCAGGGGCGCGCCAGTTTCGGTGGCGTGGTGGCCGCTTTGCAGTACGAAGCCATGCGTGCCCGGGTGCCGGCGGATCGCCCGGTGCGCTCATTGGCGATCACCTTTGTCGGGCCGGTTGAGCCTGAGGTTCCAGTCAGCTTTGAAGTCGACGTATTGCGTGAAGGCAAGGCGGTCAGCCAGGTGTTGGGTCGGGTGATGCAGAAGGGCCAGGTGGTGACGTTGATCCAGGGGAGTTTCGGCGCTTCACGCCCTTCGGTAGTGGCCGTGGCCGCTGAACCGGCACCTGAAATGAAGCACTGGGACGAGTGCCAGGAATTGCCTTTTGTCGAAGGCGTCATCCCTGAGTTCATGCGGCACCTGGCGATGCGCTGGAGTGTTGGCGGGCTGCCGTTCAGTGGTAGCACATCGCGGCAAATGGGTGGTTGGGTGCGCTTGCGCGGCGATGTCAAGGAAGAGGCCATCAGCGAGGCGCATATCCTCGCACTGGTGGACGCCTGGCCGCCGGCCCTGATGCCGTTTTTGAAGAAACCGGCGATGGGCAGCACGCTGACCTGGACCATCGAGTTCGTGCAACCGCTGCTGGAGTTGACCACCCTGGACTGGTGCAAATACCTCGTCGAGACCGAGCACGCCGCGGATGGTTATGGCCATGCCGCCGCGAAAATGTGGAGCGCCGATGGCCGGTTGATCGCCATGAGCCGGCAGACGGTGACGGTGTTCGCCTGATTCAGTGACGACGGTGGCGCTCACGCCAGGCGCGCCACCAGCCACCACTGAGGAAGAACCGCGGAAAGGTCAGAAACTGCTCGACCAACAGGCGCGATATTGCATCCTTGCGGTCACTGAACGGCTCGGCGGCTTGCGTCTCCATGCTGTGGCCGTGGCGTTGCAGGGCCAGCGCTGCAATCACGCCGATCACGCCAATGGCGATATTGGCCAGGCTCAGGCTGAAGACCCCGGATACGATCAGCAGAAATGCCACGATGAACAGCGGCACCGCGATCAGGTGCAACACCAGATTGGTCGGGTGCTGATGATTGTTCGGGTACGCTCGCCATTGCCAGGCGGGAAGGTTGGGGTGACGTTTGCCCATGATGCTGATCCTCGATCCATGTTGAACACATGTGATGAAGAATAGGCCCGGTCAATGCCGGCGGCGAATCAAGGCTGGCTATTGGCTTGATAGGAGCCATGACTGGAAAAGAGGGTGCCAGTTCTGACGCCTTCGCGAGCAAGCTCGCTCCCACAGGGGAATGCATTTCAACTGTGGGAGTGGCGGTGCGGCGGTCCGACTTGCTCGCGAAGAGGCCCTCAGAGTTTGAGCTGACCTATCGCCTTGCTCAACTCTCCGGCCAGCGCCGCCAGTTCATTGCTGGTCGTCGCCGAAGACACCGTCTGCTGCACCGTGTTCTCAGTCACGTCACGGATGCTCACCACCGCCCGGTTCATCTCTTCCGCTACCTGGCTCTGCTGCTCGGCCGCCACGGCGATCTGCGTGTTGCTTTCACGCATCTGTGCCACTGCGCCGGTAATTTCGGCCAGGGCCGCGCCGGCCTCTTGCGCTTGTCTTACGCAGTCATCGGCCTTGAACGAGCTCTCTTGCATGAAATCCACGGCGTCCCGCGTCCCGGCCTGCAACGCCGAGACCATGATTGTGATTTCATCCGTGGAGGTTTGCACGCGTTTGGCCAGGTTACGTACTTCATCGGCGACTACCGCAAAGCCGCGCCCCATCTCGCCGGCCCGGGCCGCTTCGATGGCGGCGTTGAGCGCCAGCAGGTTGGTCTGTTCGGCGATGCTGTGAATCACGTTGACCACGCCGTTGATCTTCTGGCTGTCCTCGGCCAGGCGTTGAATCATCTCGGCGGTCTGCTGCACGCCGGTGGACAGCCCGGCAATCGAGCGCTGCACCCGCGTCACCACTTCCTGCCCACTACCGGCCAGGGTATCGGCCGATTGCGAAAGGTCGCGGGTGGCGCCCGCGTGCTGGGCGATGTGATAGACCGTGGCGGTCATTTCATTGATCGCCGTGGCGGCCTGGTCGGTTTCGCTTTGCTGACCGAGCATGCCGTGGCGCACTTCATTCATGCTCGCCGCCAGCCGTGCAGCGCCGACGTCCAGTTGCCGGGCGGTGCTGGCGACGGTGTTGACCACCCGTTGATAACCGGCCTGCATGGCGTTGAAGGCGTTGGCCATCTGCCCGACTTCGTCGCTGCAAGCCAATGGCACGCGGGCCGCCAGGTCGCCGGTTTTCTCCACGTGCAACATGACGTCTTTCAAGGTGTTGAGTTGGCTGAGCAGGAAACGGATCAACAACTGCGATGCGCCGAGCATGGCCAGCATCAGGATGAACACCGCCACCGCGTAGTGGGCGAAGCGCTCGCTGAACACCTGGCTCAGGCTTGGACCCTGGGCGATCACGGCGACCCGCTGCCCGTCGGCGCGCGCGAACACTTCGGCACCCATCAACGGGTTGTCACCGAACAATGGCATCGGGTTGATCTCGACCCAGCCATTGGCGTCGGCCAGTTCTTGCACGGGGCGCTCATTGAGCGCGGGGGCTTGCCCGCGGCTGAACGTCAGCAGGTTGTCGGCGTGGGGCAGCGGTTGCCCGGCGGGCCAGGCTTCGAGCAATCGCGCCTGGGCCTGGGCCGAAGCCTGGGCCGCGTGACTGCGAGCCTGCTGTTCAAGCTGCACCGCGTACAGCACCAGCAACAGGGTGGTGACGAACGCGACGGCGTTGACCGCCCAGAACTTGTATTTCAGCGAGATATTGCTAAGCCAGGCACCCATGGAGGTCTTCTCTGATAGCGGAAACAGTTTTGGCAAGGTGCCATTATTGTGCCGCTACTCAGGTGGCTGGTTCTTGATGCAGATCAATTTCAAACCTGTGGGAGCGAGCTTGCTCGCGATTGCGGTTTGTCAGTCACATCCGTACCGAATGTGTTGCCGCCATCGCGAGCAAGCTCGCTCCCACAGGGATTTATGGTGAACAGGAGATCAATGGCAGGCCATAAAACGCGCGTGCACAGGCTGTCGTGTGCGCCGCCAGATCCTCCTGGCTTTCCCCCCGATGCAGTGCCACTTCGCGCAATACTTCGGTCAGGTACGCTGGCTCGTTTCGCCCGTTTTTCGGCTTGGGGCGCAGGCTGCGCGGCAGCAGGTACGGCGCATCGCTTTCGAGCATCAGGCGTCCGCGCTTGATCTCCTTGACCAGCGGATGCAAATGCGTGCCCCGGCGTTCGTCGCAGATCCAGCCGGTAATGCCAATGTGCAGGTCGAGATCGAGGTAGCTGAACAGTGCCTTCTGCTCCCCGGTGAAGCAGTGCACCACCGCGGCCGGCAATTGGTCGCGGAAGTCGCGCAGGATCTCCAGCAAACGCTGGCTGGCGTCACGTTCGTGCAGAAAAACCGGCAGCTGCAATTCGACGGCCAAGGCCAGATGTTCTTCGAGGACCTTTTCCTGCTGCGGGCGCGGCGAGAAATCACGGTTGAAATCCAGCCCGCATTCACCCACGGCCACCACATTCGGCTCGTTGAGCAAGCTGCGCAGACGGCGGGCGCTGTCGGCGTTCCAGTCGCTGGCGCAGTGAGGGTGAATACCGGCGGTGGCAAACAGGCGCTGATTGCTTGCGTCCAGTTGCCGGCACAGCTCAAGGGCTTGTTCACTGCCCTCGACACTGGTGCCCGTCAGCACCAGTTGGCACACGCCGGCCGCGTAGGCGCGATCGAGAACGGCCTGGTGTTTGTCGGCAAAACTGGCGTTGGTCAGGTTGACGCCGATATCGATGAGTTGCATGGTGCTACCTCGGCTCAAAGGCCGGAAAGCATATCAGAGCCGTGGATTTATAAGAAAAGGCAAGAACTACAACGGGTTAACGCTGTCTCTTGAGCCTCGGACCTGGCTGGGTTGGTAGTTTTGCCATCATTGTGCCAGTCTTTCGCACGTTGTCAGCGCCCTGGGCGCCCTGTTTTTGTCGCCGCGCTACATTGAAGCGGCCTCATATTCTTTCCGGAGAGTGGATGATTCGTCCCTCGGTTTTGCTACTGCTGTGCTGTTCGCTGCTACTGCCGATGACGGCGGTCGCGCGTCTGCCCGGGCCGTTGCAAGCCGTACCGGCCAGCGAGGTGCGCGACCTTGCGCAGATTCGCAGCAGTCGTGTGCTGCGAGTGCTGGTCAACCAGAGCCGCAACAGTTCCGGCGAAGTCCAGGGGCAGGCGATCGGGGTTGAATACCATCGCCTGAGAGCATTCGAGCAATACCTCAACGGCCACGCCCGTGACGGTCAGGAAATCACCCTCAAGATCATTCCCAAGGCCAAGGATCAACTGCTCGGCGCCTTGCAGCGCGGGGAGGGCGATCTGGTGGCGCCAGGTGAGTTGCTCGACCTGCAACCGGGCTTCGCCGTCAGCAGCAGTGAGCCGATTGCCAGCAACATCCCGCTGGTCCTGGTGGGCATCAAGGGCGAACGCCGCTACACCCGGCTTGAACAGCTCTCCGGCAAGACCCTGGCGCTACCCGCCGGCAGCGCCGCCGGGGATGCCATCAGCCAGATCAATCAAAAGCTCGCCCTGCACAAGCTGCCGCCGGTCAACATCGAGTGGGTCGATCCGAGCCTTGCCGTCGAGGACGTACTGGAGATGGTCCAGGGCGGTATCTTTCACCTGACCATCGTCGAGCAACCGATTGCCGAACGCTGGGGCAAGATCCTGCCCAAGCTGCGTTTCGACAAGCAGGTCGTCATCAGTGAGCCGGGCGAAGAGTTCTGGTTCGTGCGCCGCGATGCGTCGATGCTGCGGGCCAGCATTGATCGCTTCCTCACCGTCTACAAAAAACCGTCGGATCAGGACGCTGCATTCCTGCGTATCTATCGTCGTCTCTATCAAGTGCATTATCCACTGGCCAAGGCGGACCGCCAGCGCCTGGAAAAACTGCGTCCGGTGCTGCAGAAACACGCCGATGCCCAGGGCATGGACTGGCTGAACCTGGCGGCGCTGGCCTTCAAGGAGTCAGCGTTGCAGCCCACCGCCCGCAGTGGCGGCAGCCCGACCGGCCTGATGCAGATCACCCCTTCTGCGGCGCAGCGGGTGGGGGTCAGCAATATTCAGGACGTAGACGGCAATGTGCAGGCTGGGGCCAAGTACCTGGCGATGATCCGGCGCAAGTTCTTTGCCAGCCCGAAACTCAACGAGCGCGAACGCATGGCCTTCGTGCTGGCGGCCTACAACATCGGGCCGGAGCGGGTTCAGGGCATGCGCACCGAAGCCCGGCGGCGAGGACTGAATCCCAACCAGTGGTTCTTCCAGGTCGAACGCGTCGCCATGGAGCAGGTGGGTATGGGGCCTGTCAGCTATGTTAATAGCGTGAACAAGTATTACTTGGCGTTCGACCGGGAGCGGGAGTCGTTGGAGCCTCAGGGACAAAAGGTTGTCACTCGAAAATGATCAACTAATCTGATTGTAATGGTGGGTTTTTTACGCTTTTAACATGTGATTTATTGATTAATATGGCGCCCAACCCACACACACTGACAAGGATAGAAACAGCATGAGCACTCTGATCAACAAGGTATTGTTTACCCGCGCCGGTTACGGCCTGACCGTTCTGCGCATCGTGGTCGGCATAATTTTCGCCGCTCACGGCTCGCAAAAACTCTTCGGGGCATTCGGTGGTTATGGTCTGGCCGGAACCGCGCAGTACATGGAAAGCCTCGGGCTGACGCCGGGTTACCTGATGGCGGCTCTGGCGGGCGGCACCGAGTTCTTCGCCGGCCTGGCATTGATCATCGGCTTGCTGGTTCGCCCGGCTGCATTGGGCCTGATCTTCCTGTCGCTGGTCGCGATTTTCTCGGTGCACATCAGCAACGGACTGTTCATGGCCAACAATGGTTATGAATTCGCCCTGGCCCTGCTCGGTGGCAGTATCGCGGTATTGATCGAAGGTGCGGGCAAACTCTCGGCGGACCGTGTCATCGCCGGTTGACCGCTCTGGCTCAACGAAAAGGCCCGCATCGTGCGGGCCTTTTTTGTTGAGCGTCATTCTTGACACTGTCCAGTCAGCTTCTCTAGGATGTTGCTCATGCGCCGATTTAAACAGCTACTTGCGGGGCGCCAGGTGACTCATCCAGTTGCCGATAGAAGCCGGAACAGGCTTCGAAATACCGCTAAAGCGCTGGTTCGGTGTTGCCTCTCACCTGCCATGCAGACTTTTGAGGCAGAGACACGACACAATGAATGCACTAAACCCGGTTGTACGTCCCGCGCCGATCACGGCACATCTCACCCAGCGCAATCCAAAAATCCTGCTTGGCGGCAAACATCAGCCGACGCTCTTGCGTTATCTCGATGGCTGGCCACGTCGTACCGGCGGTCCCGCTGCCTTTCTGATCCAGTTTGTCGAAGACGGTGAGTCGCTCGCGCGTTTCGCCGACGACAGTTTTGATCTGGCAGTGATTCAATCTCCCAGCCTCGAAGACGCTCCCGAGGTGATCAGGCAACTGACCCGCGTTGCCCGGCAAGGGCTGATCACCCGCCCTTGAGTTTTACGGGTAGTCGATCGCCACGATATAAACACACTGCTCACCGGTCGGCGTCTGGACCCGGACTTCGGCGTCCAGTGCCTTGCCGATCAGGGCTCGGGCCAATGGTGAGTCAATGCTGATCAGGCCTTGTTTGAGGTCCAGCTCATCCGGCCCGACAATGCGGTAGCGCGACTCCTTGCCATCCTCGTCCTCGATCGTGACCCAGGCGCCGAAATACACCTTGTTCGGATCGCTGGGTTTTTCGCTGACAACCTTGAGCGCTTCCAGGCGTTTGGTGAGAAAACGCACGCGGCTGTCGATCTCTCGCAGCATCTTTTTGCCGTAGGTGTACTCGGCGTTCTCCGAGCGGTCACCCTGTGCCGCGGCTTCGCTGACCGCCTGGGTCACCTGGGGGCGACGCACATGCCACAGCTCATGGAATTCGGCGCGCATCCGCGCTTCACCCTCGGGGGTGATCAGCGCGGTGCCGGCGGTGCGGGGAGGGCGGTAACGGCTCATGGCAACTTCTTGTGGTGGAGACGGCTGGAGTCTATCAACCCTCGCGCAAGACTGTCAGCGGGCTGGCGTTCAATGCCCGACGAGTGCCGAACACCCCGGCACCGCCGATCAGCACCGCTCCCAGCAGGGGCAGCAGCAACAGCCATGGATGCGGATGCCACGGCAGGTCAAAGGCATAGCGGTAGAGCACCAGGCTCACCAGTTCCGAGCCCAATGCTGCCAGCAAACCGCTGACCGCCCCGAGCAAACCGAACTCGATGCGCCGTGCCTTGACCAGCAATTGCCGTTCGGCCCCCAGCGCGCGCAGCAGCGCACCTTGGCGAATGCGTTCGTCCAGCGTCGCCTGCAGGCCGGAAAACAGCACCGCCATCCCCGCGGCCAACACAAACAACAATACGTACTCCACCGCCAGGGTGACCTGGGCGAGGATGCTGCGCAATTGTTCCAGCAAGGCTTCGACCTGCAGGATCGTCACCGCCGGGAAGGCTCTGGACAGGTCGACAATCTGTTGGTCATGTCCCGCTGCCAGATAGAAACTGGTCAGGTAAGTCGCCGGCAGATCCTTGAGGGTGCCGGGCTGGAAGATCATGAAAAAGTTCGGCTGGAAGTTGTCCCAGTTGATCTCCCGCAGGCTGGTGACCTTCGCCTCGCGATTGACCCCGCCCACGCTGAAAACCAGATGATCGCCGAGCTTGATTTTCAGGCTTTCAGCGACCTTGCCTTCTACCGACACGCCGGGAATATCATCGGGTGCCTGTTCATTCCACCAGCTGCCGGCCGTGAGCTTGTTGCCCGCCGGCAGGTCCGCCGCCCAGGTCAGGCTCAGGTCGCGCTGGATTGCCCGATCACCGGCCGATTCTTTGGTGACGATCTGCTGCACCGGTTCGCCGTTGATGCTGATCAAGCGCCCCGGCACCACCGGGTACAAGGGGGCCGATTTTGCCGACACGGCGATCAGGTGATCGGTGAAGGCCTGTTTATCCGCAGGCAGGATGTTCAGGGCGAAGTAATTGGGGGCGTTTTTCGGCAACTGGTTCTGCCAGGTATCCAGCAATTCGCCGCGCAGCAGCGCAATCAGCGCCATCGACAGCAGGATCAGGCCGAACGCCAGGGACTGGCCTGCGGCAGCGAGCGGATGACGCAGCAATTGCCCGAGTCCCAGGCGCCAGGGCAAGGACGCACGCGCGAGCAAGCGCCGCAGGCTCTTCAACAGCAGCAGCAACAAACCGCCCAGCACCAGCGCTGCAATCACGCCGCCGCCGAGCAGGGCAAAGGTCAGCACCAGGTCCAGGCTCAGGCGCCACATGATCAGGGCGAGGGCGCCCAGCGCTGCACCGTAGACCATCCAGGTGCTGGAAGGGATCGGCAGCATGTCCCGGCGCAGCACGCGCAATGGCGGAACCCGGCCCAGAGCCGCCAGTGGCGGCAAGGCGAAACCGGCCAGGGCCACCAGTCCGGTGCCGATCCCGGCGACGGCCGGAAACAGTCCGCCCGGAGGTACGTCGGTCGGCAGCAAGTCGTGCAGCAGGGCAAACAACCCCAGTTGTGCGAGCCAGCCGAGGAGGGCACCGCTGATGCTGGCCAGCAGCCCGAGCACGGTCAGTTGCAGGCTGAACAACACCAGGGTTTCCCGGCGCGACAGTCCGAGGCAGCGCAGCAAGGCACTGGCATCGAAGCGACGGGTGGCGAAGCGGGTCGCCGACAACGCCACCGCCACGCCGGACAGCAACACCGCCACCAGACTGGCCATGTTCAGGTAGCGTTCGGCCTTGCCCAGGGCGCCGCCGATCTGCCGGTTGCCATCCCGGGCGTCCTGCAAGCGTTGGTTGGCGGCGAGCCCCGGTTTGATCAGTTGTCGGTACGACTCGAGTGCCTGGGCATTGCCTCGCCATAATTCGCGATAGCTGACCCGGCTGCCGGGTTGCACCACGCCGGTTGCCGCAAGATCATCGAGATTGATCAGCACCCGCGGCGTCAGGCTGTAGAAATTGCCGGCGCGGTCGGGTTCGTACGTCAGCACCCGCGCCAGTTTCAGGGTTTTCATGCCGACATCTATGCTGTCGCCGATCTTCAGGTCCAGGGCGGTCAGCAGGCGTGCCTCGACCCAGGCTTCACCGGGTTGCGGTCCGCCACCGGCGCTTTGCGTGGCGAACGGGGCGGGCGCGCTTTTCAGTTCGCCGCGTAGCGGGTAGGTGTCATCGGCCGCCTTGATGCTGGACAACTGGATGCCGTTGTCTGTGGCGATGACGCTGGAAAACTCCACCACCTGCGCATGTTGCAGTCCCAGGTCTGTGCCGCTTCTTATCTGTTCGGGGCGCGCGGGCGAACTGCCTTCGAGGAGCAGGTCGGCACCGAGAAACTCAGTGGCGCGCAGCATCATGGCGCCATTCAGGCGGGCGCCGAAATAGCCAATGGCAGTACTCGCGGCCACGGCCACCAGCAAGGCAAAAAACAATACGCGCAATTCACCGGCGCGGGCGTCGCGCAGCAATTGGCGGATGGCGAGACTGAACAGGCGCAACAGCGGCAGGCGTGCCATCAAGGCTCCACAGGGTCGACCAGCAGGCCGGCTTCAAGACGGATCAGGCGCCGGCACCGATGGGCCAGGCGTTCATCGTGGGTCACCAGCACCAGGGTCGTGCCGCGTTCCTTGTTGAGTTCGAACAGCAGGTCGCTGATGCGCTCACCGGTGTGGCTGTCGAGGTTGCCGGTCGGTTCGTCGGCGAACAGCACATCGGGTTCGGCGGCAAACGCGCGGGCAATCGCCACGCGTTGTTGCTCGCCCCCGGAGAGCTGGCGCGGCGAATGCGTCAGGCGCTGGCCGAGTCCTACACGCTGGAGTAACTCGGTGGCGCGTTCGCGGGCGTCTTTGCGGCCATCGAGCTCCAGCGGCAGCATGACGTTTTCCAGGGCATTGAGGCTGTCGAGCAGCTGAAACGATTGAAAGACAAAACCCACGTGCTCGGCGCGGATGCGCGCACGCTGGTCTTCATCGAGGTTGCTCAGACCCTGCCCGGCGAGGGTGACTTCGCCACTGCTCGGCAGGTCGAGACCGGCGAGCAGGCCCAGCAGGGTGGATTTGCCGGAACCGGAAGCGCCGACGATGGCCAGGCTGTCGCCCTTGTTCAGTTCCAGGCTGAGTTCGTGCAGGATGGTCAGTTCACCTTCCGCGCTGGGAACCACTTTGCTAAGGTCCTTCGCGATGAGAATGCTTGCGCCCATGGAGAGTCCGATGCGTGTCTGGTTTTTGAGTGCTGGCCTGGCCTTGATGTGCATGGCCCAAAACGCAGCGGCGGGTACAGTCCTGATCGTTGGCGATAGTATCAGCGCCGGTTTCGGGCTGGATACCCGGCTGGGGTGGGTGTCGCTGCTTGAACAGCGGCTCAGGCGCGAAGGTTTCGACGACAAAGTGATCAATGCGTCCATCAGTGGCGACACCAGTGCCGGAGGCCAGGCGCGCCTGCCTGCGCTGCTTGCAGAGCATAAACCGGAACTGGTGATCCTCGAGTTGGGGGGTAATGACGGCCTGCGCGGTTTGCTGCCAACTCAATTGCAACAAAATCTTGCCTCGATGATCGACAGCTCCCGGGCCAGCGGTGCCAAGGTGCTGTTGCTCGGCATGCAATTGCCACCCAATTACGGTGCGCGTTACACCAAGGCGTTCGCCGAGGTCTACAGCAACCTGGCCGATGAGAAAAAGATCCCGTTGGTGCCGTTTTTCCTCGACGGTGTGGGTGGTCATCCGGAGTTGATGCAGGCCGACGGCATACACCCGGCCGCCGGGGCCCAGGACAAGTTGCTGGAAAATGTCTGGCCTACTCTAAAACCGCTGTTATGACACTTTTCTAGAGGCAGGCTTTCGGCTAAGGTGGCGCCCCCGATTTGGAGCCCCCGATGCCGCGTCCCGCCTGGTCACTATTTGCCTATCAACTGATCGAGCCTGACGAACAGCTGGATCTGTTCGCCTGCCAGGAAGTGCGGGTGCATCTGGTGACCCGTCAGCTGGAGTTGGGCGGCTCGGCGGACCGGACTCTTTGCGGCAGTCTGTTGCCGGCGCAACCGCGCTGGTCGAGTGTTGATCGCCGGGTGTTTCAGGATCAGCGGCTGTGTTCGTTGTGCCGGGCCATTCTTGAGTCGCAGAAGCGGGGGACGTCGCCGATCTGGCCTGAATTGCGGTTTGAGCTTTAGTCTGTCGTCGCGCACCAGCCCCGTTATTTTGTGTACATATCCGTTGTTGAGGTAACGGCGGATTATGGTTTCACCCTTGCTGCGGGTCACTTTTGGCAAGCGCCGACCCACTGTAGGAGCTGCCGAAGGCTGCGATCTTTTGATCTTGATCTTGCGCCCCTTCGACATTGTCAAAAATCAAAATCAAAAGATCGCAGCCTGCGGCAACTCCTACAGGGAAACGCGCATGCATCAGGTCCAGGCCCCCCTTGTGAGGCGGCGTTCCGAGTGGCCATTACCGCCTTGCACTGCCTGCAATCGGGCCATCTCCCCGAAATAACGGGCGGCAGTGTACAATCGCGTCCTTATACCCTCAGTTGATCATGCGAAGGATTTTCCGGATGTTGCCGCGCTTTCCTGCCGTCACCCGCTGCCTGACCCTTGCCGCCCTTTTTGTGGCCGGTCCTGTTGCAGCATTGGAGTTTCCCCTGCCACCGCCCGGTGAGGACATCATCGGCCAGGTGCAGGTGATCAAGGCCAAGTACGAAGACACCTTCGCCGACCTTGGTACTGCCTATGACCTGGGCTACACGGAAATGGTCGCGGCCAACCCGGGTGTCGATGCATGGTTGCCAGGCGCCGGCACGGAAATCATTCTGCCGACCCGCTTCATCCTGCCACCAGGCCCGCGTGAAGGCATCGTGATCAACCTGGCTGAATATCGCCTCTACTACTACCCGAAAGGCAAGAACGTGGTGTACACGTTCCCGCTGGGTATCGGTCGTGAAGGCTGGGGCTCGCCGATTGCCCACACCAGCATCACCGCCAAGACGCCTAACCCGACCTGGACGCCTCCGGCGTCGATCAAGGCCGAGCACGCGGCAGACGGTGATCCGCTGCCCAACGTCGTGCCGGCAGGCCCAGACAACCCGCTGGGCCCGTTCAAGTTCACTTTGGGCACTCCGGGCTACCTGATCCACGGTTCGAACAAGAAGTTCGGTATCGGCATGCGCACCAGCCACGGTTGCTTCCGCATGTTCAACAACAACGTGCTGGAAATGGCAGGCATGGTGCCGGTCGGTACGTCGGTACGGATCATCAACGACCCGTACAAGTTCGGCATGAGTGGCGGCAAGGTCTATCTGGAGGCGCACACGCCGCTGGACGACAAGGGCAACCCGTCGGTGGTCGACAAGCACACTGCGGTCATCAATGCGATGCTCAAGCGTGAAGACATCACCAACAACCTGCGCATGAACTGGGATGTGGTGCGGGATGTGGTGGCCGCTGAAGACGGTCTGCCGGTAGAGATCGCAGTGCCGGGCAACGGCGTCGCGCCGATGGTGTCGAGCACGCCGATCGATCCGCTGCAGTAACGCTTGCAAAGAGCCCGTCGACGCAGGCCGCGTCGACGGGTTTTTTATTGCCTGGAGAAACGCCGGGCAATAAAAAAGCCGACCCAAAAAATGGGTCGGCTTGATAACAATCCCGAGGGATTATTACTTGCGGCTAGCTTTGTCCAGCATGCGCAGAGCACGCTCGTTAGCTTCGTCAGCAGTCTGTTGTGCTTTTTGAGCAGCAGCCAGAGCTTCATCAGCTTTACGGTAAGCTTCGTCTGCACGAGCCTGGGAGCGAGCAGCTGCGTCTTCAGTAGCGGTCAGACGTGCTTCGGTTTCTTTCGATGCGCTGCTGCAACCGGTAGCCAGAACTGCGGCCAGAGCCAGAGCAGAGAATTTCAGAACGTTGTTCATCGTGTTCCCCTTCAAGGACTTTCTATTAAGTAGCTATCTCCTCCGATTGAGGAAATAGCCGGCGTACATACTACCCATTACTTGTAGTAAGTAAAACTGACGTGAAGCAAGAAGCAAAAAAAATTGTAGGCGTTGATTCTTTTTCGAGCAACTTTTAACTGAATTGTTTAAAAAATATCCAGCTGCAAGGCCCGTGGCTGAGCGAACTGCCGAGAAAAAGTTCCTTCGGCACAGCGCTCTTTTTCCCCGGCTGGCTAAAGTCCGCCTATATGGATTCGTCTACACTTTTGTTCGGCTTTTGCGTGGCGCCTCTCACTATCTTTCTCGATGTTCAGGTGACTTTAACAACGGGCGCTCGTCTTAAGTCTCAACATCCGGCAATGTTCAGGCTATCGACCCGGAGTGACCTTCGGTCGAGCCATTCCTGCGTGATTACGGAGCAGCACCCGCCAACGGGCATGATGACGAGCGTACCTTGAGCATTTCTGTCAATGGTGCCTACTATTTGTACGTGCTCGGTAGCGCGAGATCGGTGCAGCTCTTCTCGGTGTCCATTCAGGCACGGGGTGGCGTAGATGTTCCTTCGCCGGAAAAACATCGGTAAGGTAGGGGTCGGAATTCCAGACCCGCGAGGAGTAGTGATGAGCGAGGCGTTGTCCATCCACCATGACCAGGCTGGTCATCAGTTCGAGACCAATGTGGACGGTCATCGTGCCTATCTGACCTATATGGATCTGGGGAAACAGACCCTGGATATCTATCGCACCTTCGTGCCCAACGCATTGCGTGGTCGAGGTATTGCGGCAGCCTTGACCGAGAAGGCGCTGGAGTACGCTGACGAAATGGGCTACACCGTCATTCCATCGTGCTCTTACGTCGAGCGCTACATGGAGCGTCACCAGCGGCATGCGGCCAAGCTGAGTCAGTGACTTTCAGTCAAACGAATGCTAAAAAAAACGCCGGGTTCTACCCGGCGTTTTTTTGTGCGCTTTTTGAACAGGCCGTCAGGCGATCAGCTGCGATCGCGTTTAGGCAGCACATCCTTGAGCTTGGCATGCATGCTGCGCAAGGTGTTTTCGGTCGCGGTCCAGTCGATGCAGGCGTCGGTGATCGACACGCCGTATTGCAGGTCGGCGAGGTCTTTCGGGATTGCCTGGGCGCCCCAGTTCAGGTGGCTTTCAACCATCAGGCCGATGATCGACTTGTTGCCTTCGAGGATCTGGTTGGCGACGTTTTCCATCACCAGCGGTTGCAGGGCCGGATCCTTGTTGGAGTTGGCGTGGCTGCAGTCGACCATGATGTTCGGCTTGATCTTAGCCTTGTTCAGCGCCTGCTCGCAAAGCGCAACGCTGACCGAGTCGTAGTTCGGCTTGCCGTTGCCGCCGCGCAGCACTACGTGACCGTAGGCATTGCCCTTGGTCGTCACGATGGAGACGCCACCTTCCTGGTTGATGCCCAGGAAGCGGTGCGGGCTGGAGACCGACTGCAGGGCGTTGATCGCCACGGTCAGGCCGCCATCGGTACCGTTCTTGAAGCCGACGGCCGAGGACAGGCCGGACGCCATTTCACGGTGAGTCTGGGATTCGGTGGTGCGCGCGCCGATGGCCGACCAGCTGATCAGGTCCTGCAGGTACTGCGGGGAGATCGGGTCGAGGGCTTCGGTGGCGGTCGGCAGGCCTTTTTCGGCCAGGTCCAGCAGCAACTGGCGACCGATGTGCAAGCCATCCTGGATCTTGAACGAGTCGTCCAGGTAAGGGTCGTTGATCAAGCCTTTCCAGCCGACGGTGGTACGCGGCTTCTCGAAATACACGCGCATGACCAGATACAGGGTATCGGACACTTCGGCAGCGAGAACCTTCAGGCGCTCGGCATATTCGTGGGCGGCCTTGATGTCGTGGATCGAGCAAGGCCCGATGACGACGAACAGGCGGTGGTCGGTGCCATCCAGAATGTTGCGAATGACTTCGCGGCCCTTGGTGACGGTGCGCAGTGCGGCGTCGCTCAGGGGAATATCGCGCTTGAGCTGGTCAGGAGTGATCAGCGTCTCGTTGGAGGCGACGTTTAGGTCGTTGATCGGTAAATCAGCCATCGTTTACTCGTCAGGTCACGGGTGCCGGCCGCCAGCGAACCCGCGCGGCGGAGCACAGCAAATTAAGCGCGTCGGGGAGCCGAACCTTAGCGCGTTACACCGTGGCTCGACAATGGGCAGACGCCGGTTTGGTGGGCTTTCGCAGTCAGTTTCCCTGCCGTGAGGGCCAAACCGATCAAGTACGCCCCTATTCCGGCACCGGCTGCGCAAAAGCCTTGCGCACCGATTCGTGGGAGAACTCGTCGGCATGCTCCTGGACCCATTCGAGCGCCAGGGCCTGAACATCCTGCAAGTCTTCGTGGGACTCATGCAGGCGGCAGTAGCGTTCGATCTGGCACACCTGCTCACCCATTCGGGCGCTGAACAGCGTTTGTTCGTCAACGAAGGCGATGCCCACCAGATAACCGCGTTTGCGCCGCAGGCACCAGGCGACATAACCCAGATAGCGCATGTCCGGGTTCACGGTCGGCATGCGTACTTCCAGTGCCGTGCCGTAGCGCCACGCGCGGTGATAATTGCAAGCCATGCCCCCGAGGCTGATAGTGTGCAGCTGCCGTCGCGAAATACACTCAGGTTTGAGCAAGGTTAATTCGACAGGCACATCGTCAGGGTGAGGAATGAATCGTCCCATGAACACAGACTCCATGTGTCGGCCATCTGACATTGTTCTCCCCAGTATAGTGGTCGAATTGGAACTGACCGATTTTGACGCCGACCAACGGCTACTGGCGATGAGCGGTGTTTCGCTGGTCATTTTCACCAGTGTCGGCTGCGCCAGCTGCCGTTTTGCCCGCGAACAATTACCGACACTCGATCTGGCCGTCGATCGACTGTGCTGGATCGATGCCGGCAATAACGGCGGGCTGGTCGAGCGTTATCAGGTCTTTCATTTGCCGGCGCTGTTTGTCGTTCGCGACGGCGAATTCTTCGGAACATTGAAATCGCGCCTGACCGACACAGAACTCAATCGAGCCGTGCGCCAGGCGTTGAGTCGAACAGCAGAGGAGTTGCCATGATGGGGACAGTTGCCAGGCCGACAATCGGCATTATCGGGACCGGCGCAATCGGTGGGTTCTACGGGGTGATGCTGGCGCGTGCCGGTTTTGATGTGCATTTTCTGCTGCGCAGCGAGTTTTCCGCCGTGGCCGAGCACGGTTTGCAAGTCGATAGCGCGCCCCACGGTGCGCTGAAACTGAACCCGGTGCAGGCTTACTCAAAGGCTGAAGACATGCCGCCCTGCGATTGGCTGCTGGTGGGCGCGAAAACCACCAGCAACGCAGATCTGGCACCGGCCATCCTGCAGGCGGCGGCACCGGATGCCAAAGTGCTGCTGTTGCAAAATGGCCTGGACGTCGAAGACAGCCTGCGCGAGTTGCTCCCCGATTCGCTGCATGTGCTCGGCGGACTCTGCTACATCTGCGTCCATCGCGAGGCGCCTGGCGTCATCACCCATCAGGCGCTGGGTGCGGTGCACGTGGGTTATCACAGCGGTCCTGCCGATGGGCCGACACGCACGGCGATAGTCGAGGAGGGTGTCGGCCTGTTCCGCAGCGCAGGCCTCGATTCCCAGGCCATGGCGAATTTGCATCAGGCGCGCTGGCAAAAACTGGTCTGGAATATCCCTTACAACGGTCTCTCGGTTTTGCTCGGGGCGAGTACCACACCGTTGATGGCCGATGCCGACAGTCGCGAACTGATCAAGGCGCTGATGGCTGAAGTGGTGCAAGGCGCAATTGCCTGCGGGCACGACGTACCGCCAGGGTATGCCGAGCACCTGTTCATGGTGACCGAAAAAATGCCCGACTACTGGCCGAGCATGTACCACGATTTCCTGCACAAGCGGCCGCTGGAACTGGCGGCGATCTACGCCCGACCACTGGCGGCCGCCAGGGCCGCGGGATGTGAAATGCCACGCATCGAGGCTTTGTATCGCAGCTTGAGTTTCATTGATCGACGCAACACCTGAGTCGACCGACCTGAGGGGGAAAGGCATGCCAAAGGCAATTGACGACAAGCTGGTGCTGGCGATTTCTTCGCGGGCACTGTTTGATTTGAGCGAAAGCCACAAAGTCTATCTGTCGAGCGGCGTCGAAGCCTACCGGCAGTATCAGATCGAACACGAAGACGAAATCCTTCAGCCCGGCGATGCTTTTCCGTTGGTGCAGAAACTCTTGAACCTCAACAATAGCCTGGGCCGCGCCCGGGTCGAGGTGATTCTGGTGTCGCGCAATAGCGCCGACACCGGGCTGCGGGTATTCAATTCGATCGACCATTACGGACTGGCGATTTCCCGTGCGGCATTCGTCGGCGGGCGCAGTCCGTATCCCTACCTCAAGGCCTTTGGCTGCGATCTGTTTCTCTCGACCCACGCCGAAGACGTACGCAATGCCCTGGACGCCGGATTTGCCGCGGCGACCATCCTGTCCGGCGGTGCCAGCCGTGCGGCCAGCGACGAGCTGCGCATTGCCTTCGACGGAGACGCGGTGCTGTTTTCCGATGAGTCGGAGCGCATTTATCAGGCCGGTGGTCTGGAGGCGTTCCAGGCCAGTGAGCGTGAGGCCGCTCGCGAGCCGTTGCGTGGTGGGCCGTTCAAGGGCTTTCTCGCGGCCCTGAACCTGCTGCAGCGTGAGTTCCCGGAGGACGCCTGTCCGATTCGTACCGCGCTGGTCACGGCGCGATCGGCGCCCGCCCATGAGCGGGTGATTCGCACGTTGCGCGAGTGGGACATCCGTCTCGACGAATCGCTGTTCCTTGGCGGCCTGACCAAGTCCGCCTTTCTCGAAGCCTTCGCGGCCGACGTGTTTTTCGATGATCAGGCCGGCCACTGCGAATTGGCCCGTGAAGTCGTCGCCACCGGTCATGTGCCCCACGGCATAAGCAACGAGCAAAAGGTTTAAGCCCGCCGTTCAATGTGTTGCGCCGGACGTCGTAGTCGCCAAGGCACTGCTAAGCTGAATCAAATGTCCGCCATGTTGGCAGTCGAGGAGGTCATATGATTCGTTCGATGCTGTACGCCACTGACCTTGGCCTGTACGCGCCCGTGGTGATGCAGCATGCCCTGGAGCTGGCCCGGACCTTCAATGCCAATTTGTACGTCGTGCATGCGGTTGAGCCCATGGGGTTGTTTGCCGAATCGGTGCTGCAAAGTTATCTCGATGAACAAGCGCTGAACGAATTTCACAGCCAGGGCCTGAATACAGTGATTGCCAGTATCGAGCAGCGGGTGCTCGACAGTTTTCGTGAGGAACTGGGGGACGAAGGGGAGCACGACCTGGAACGGATTCAGGCAGTCAGGGTGCTGCAGGGCGACCCCTCGCAGGTGATTCTGGACCAGGCGCAGAAACTCTCCGTGGATTTGTTGATCGTAGGAAGTCACAGCCACGGTGCGGGTGCGGAAACGCCTTTGGGCCGGACCGCCGCCCGTGTGTTGCAACTGTCCAAGGTGCCGGTCTATCTGGTGCCGCTGGTGCAACGTCGTCGTCAAGGGGACCGCTAGGACACGAATAATGGCAATCTGATAAAAAAGTTCTAGATTTATTCTTCGAACCATTAATATAGTTATATATCGTCGCTGATGCCCGTGGCGTCTACCTGCTTTGAGGGATTCATATGAAGCTTCAACAATTGCGCTACATCTGGGAAGTGGCGCACCACGACCTCAACGTTTCCGCTACAGCCCAAAGCCTCTACACCTCTCAACCGGGCATCAGCAAACAGATCCGCCTGCTGGAAGATGAACTGGGCGTCGAAGTCTTTGCCCGCAGCGGCAAGCACTTGACCCGGGTCACCCCGGCCGGTGAGCGCATCATCACCACCGCCGGCGAGATCCTGCGCAAGGTTGAAAGCATCAAGCAGATCGCCCAGGAATTCTCCAACGAGAAGAAAGGCACCCTGTCGATTGCCACCACTCACACCCAGGCGCGTTATGCGTTGCCACCAGTGATCAGCAATTTCATCAAGCAATACCCGGACGTTGCTCTGCATATGCACCAGGGATCGCCGATGCAAATCGCCGAAATGGCCGCTGACGGCACCGTGGATTTCGCCATTGCCACCGAAGCGCTCGAACTGTTCGGTGATCTGGTGATGATGCCGTGCTATCGCTGGAACCGCTGCGTGGTCGTGCCGCAGGGCCACCCGCTGACCAAACTGTCGAAACTGACCCTCGAAGCGCTGGCCGAATACCCGATCGTCACTTACGTGTTCGGTTTTACCGGCCGTTCGAAACTCGACGAAGCGTTCAGCCATCGAGGCCTGACGCCGAAAGTGGTGTTCACCGCCGCCGACGCCGACGTGATCAAGACCTATGTCCGCCTGGGGTTGGGCGTGGGCATCGTGGCGAAAATGGCCGTCGACAGCAAACTCGACAGCGACCTGGTCGTACTCGATGCCAGCGAACTGTTCGAGTCCAGCATCACCAAGATCGGCTTCCGTCGCGGCACCTTCCTGCGTGGCTTCATGTGCGACTTCATCGAGAAGTTCGCGCCGCACCTGACCCGCGAAGTCATGGCCAAGGCCATTCAATGCCACAACAAACAGGAACTGGAAGAGCTGTTCGAAGGTGTCGAACTGCCAGTCCATTAAGCCCGTTTAAACGACCTCGGTGACAGCGAACTGTTGCCGGGCGCCCGCCACCGTAATTTCCACCTCGTCACCCTCGAACTTGCCCAGCAGGCTTTTGCCCAGCGGTGAGCGCGGGGTGATGACGGTGATCAGTTGCCCCACCAGGTCGACTTTCAAGCCGGCTGCATCAGGGGCGAGGAACAGCCATTGTTCGCGCCCTTTTTCGTCTTCCAGCCCGAGCAGCGCACCTACTTCGATGCCCCGCTGTTCGTCATACGGACGCAGGGCCAGGTTCTGGCAGAGGCTCAGTGACTGGCGGATTTCCTCGACCCTCCTGGCTTGCCCGGCCGCGAGATAGGATGCCTCGAGCCCCAGGGTGTCGTATTTGTTCTCGGCGATGTTTTCTTCATGAGTCGCCGTTTCGTAGGCGGTTTGCGCCGCCCGTTCGGCGATGTCGAGATCGATCTGCAGCTTGTCGAGAATCAGTTGGTGGACGGTGTGCTTATTCATGATCAATCGCAGAATTGCAGGACGTTGGCGCGACTTTTCTCGCTGGGTGCAGTCCGGTCCTGTTGCAGCCAGAACTGACAGTTCGGGTTGGCCAGGTTGCGAGTGCTGCCGCGTGCCTGATCGAGCCGTTGTGCCTGCTCGCTCTTGCGCAGGTTTTCTTCATATTGCTCGAACAGCGGGCTTTGTGGCGGGATGTCCGGCACCGGTTGAGTCACCACCGGTGGCTTGGCCAATTGCTCCACAGCTGCTGCTACAGGTGCCAATTGTTCGCTGAAAAGCAGGCGTGAAGCGAGCCAGCAGGTCAGCACAATGGCGATGAATCCCAGCCACATGCCGAGGGCGATGCTGCCGGTCAGTTGCAGGGCATTGAGGCTGATCGGGAAGGATCGGCGCGGAGCGGGGCGGTGGGGCATGGTTGCTTCCTGGCGAAAGGTCACTGGCGAGTGGCGATTGTCGCATGAAGAATAATCGTCGTCGGCCCTTCTGCACGGGGTAATTTATGCGGACAATCGGCGCCTTTGCCAACGGGAGCCTGGAATGCCTGAACTGAAAACCCGCTGGGATATTTTTTGCACCGTGGTCGACAACTTCGGCGACATCGGCGTGACCTGGCGACTGGCCCGGCAACTGGTGGCCGAACATGCACTGGCGGTGCGTCTATGGGTCGATGATCTGCGAGCGTTCGAGCGCCTGTGTCCGCAAATCGACATCCACGCTGTGCAGCAATGGCAGCAAGGCGTCGAAGTGCGCCAATGGCCAGCCGAGTGGCAACGGACCGAAGCCGCCGATGTGGTGATTGCTGCATTCGCCTGCCAATTGCCGAGCGCCTATATGGATGCCATGGTCGAACGGGAAAAGACTCCGCTGTGGATGAACCTCGACTACCTGAGTGCCGAGGACTGGGTGATCGGCTGTCACGGTTTGCCCTCGGTGAAGTACAAGCACGTACAGAAGTTCTTTTTCTTCCCGGGTTTCCAGAAGGGCACTGGCGGATTGTTGCGTGAGCGCGGGTTGCTTGAGCGTCGTCGGCAATTTCAGCAGGACCCGCAAGCTCAAAGAGAATTCCTGCACGGTTTAGGGATTGATCCTGCGCCCGGCGCTCAGTTGATCTCATTGTTTGCCTACGAAAACTCCGGGCTGGCCAGTTGGCTCGATGCGATGGCTGGCGATTCGACGGCCACTCATCTGCTGGTGCCGGAAGGGCGGATTCTTGGCGACGTCGAGCGTTGGCTCGGTGTGCAGGGCTTGGCGGCCGGTGCCGTGCATGTGCGTGGCGCCTTGACCGTGCAGGTGCTGCCATTCGTCCGCCAGGACCAATACGACGGGTTGCTGTGGTGCTGCGATTTCAATGCCGTGCGTGGCGAAGATTCCTTTGTACGGGCTCAATGGGCGGGCCGCCCATTTCTCTGGCACATCTACCGGCAGGAAGAAGATATCCATCTGGACAAGCTCGAAGCCTTCCTCGAACTCTATGTGAAGGGGCTATCGGACCCTGCGCGGGAGGCGATCAGCGGTCTCTGGCGGGCCTGGAACGCCGGTGAAAAAATGCCCGACCACTGGCAATCCACCCGTAAACACTGGCCAGAGCTGGAAAAACACGCCGAGGCGTGGTGTCTGGAACAGGCCTTGCAGGCCGATCTTGCCACGGCGCTGGTACAGTTTTATGGAAATTGGATATGATACGCGGCCTAGATTTTTGTAAATCCCATCCAAATTCGGATATTCGCAATGAAAACTGGTAAAGAACTCAAACCCGGTACCGTGATCCGTATCGACAACGATCCTTGGCTGGTTCAGAAAGCTGAATTCACCAAGTCCGGTCGTAACAGCGCGATCATGAAGACCAAGCTGAAGAACCTGCTGACCGGCTACAAGACCGAAACCGTATACGGTGCGGACGACAAGCTGGACGACGTGATCCTCGACCGCAAGGAAGCGACCCTGTCCTTCATCAGCGGCGACTCCTACACGTTCATGGACACCACCGACTACACCATGTACGAGCTGAACGCCGAAGACATCGAAAGCGTTCTGCCATTCGTGGAAGAAGGCATGACCGACGTTTGCGAAGCCGTGTTCTTCGAAGGCCGTCTGGTTTCCGTAGAGCTGCCGACCACCATCGTGCGTCAGGTTGACTACACCGAAGGTTCCGCTCGCGGCGACACTTCCGGCAAGGTGATGAAGCCTGCCAAACTGAAGAACGGTACCGAGCTGTCGGTTGCTGACTTCATCGAAATCGGCGACATGATCGAGATCGATACCCGCGAAGGCGGTTCCTACAAAGGCCGTGCCAAATAAGCACTGCTTGAGGAATGAAAAAGCCCGACCATTGAGTCGGGCTTTTTTGTGCCTGCGATTTCGGGTTCAACCAAAAAAACTGTGGGAGCGAGCTTGCTCCGGGCGGCGCTCCGACGATGGCGTCCGACCATTCAACAAAGGTGTTGCCTGACAGTCCGCTATCGCGAGCAAGCTCGCTCCCACAATTTTTATTTCAGGTGTTGCTTGAGCTCTTCAGACGCCTGCAACATCGCCGAACGCACCGCTGGCACCTGGCTCACCACGTTGAGCAGACCGTAGTCGTGAATCATGCCGTTGTAGCGCACCGAGGTCACCGGCACTCCGGCTTCATCGAGTTTGCGGGCGTAGGCTTCGCCTTCGTCGCGCAACACGTCGGCACCGGCGGTCTGTACCAAGGCTGGCGGCAACCCTTTCAACTGGGCAGTGGTGGCGCGTAGAGGTGAGGCGTAGATCTCGTTACGCTGGTTGGCGTCGGTGGTGTAGTTGTCCCAGAACCACTTCATCGCATTTTTGCTGAGGAAGTACCCTTCGGCAAACTGGTTGTAGGACGCGGTTTCGAAGTTGGCATCCGTCACCGGCCACAGCAATACCTGGAACTTGATCTCCGGTGTTCCCTTGTCCTTGGCCATCAGCGCAACCACGGCCGCCATGTTGCCGCCGACACTGTTGCCGGCTACCGCCAGGCGCTTGCCATCGACGTTGATCTCCTTACCGTGCTCGGCCACCCATTTTGTCGCGGCGTAAGCCTGGTTGATCGCCACTGGGTAATGGGCTTCCGGCGACGGCGTGTAGTTCACGAACACGGCCGCTGCCCCGAACCCGTCACCAGGTCACGCACCAGCCGCTCGTGGGTCGGGAAGTCCCCCAGTACCCAGCCGCCGCCGTGGAAGAACATGAACACGGGCAGCTCACCCTTGACCCCGGCCGGCCGGACGATGGTCAGGTTCAGCGGTTGGCCGTCGACTTGAATGGTCTTCTGGCTGACATCGGCTTTTGGCAGAGTCAGTTTCACCCCGGCCTGCGCGCCCGTCAGCACGGCGCGGGCGTCTTTTGGGCTGAGTTGTTCAAGCGGCTTGCCGGTACCGGCATTCAGCACATCGAGGAACGCCTGGGTATTGTGTTCAACCCCGTCACTTGCGAACGCACCGTTGATCGACAGAGCGAGAAGGGTTCCGGTCAAGACTTTGCTGAAAGTGTTCATGTTCGTTTCCTGTTCGGGCCTGGGTAGTCAGCGTTTAGACGGTTACGTGCAGGCGCACATCGACGTTGCCACGGGTGGCATTGGAGTACGGGCAGACCTGGTGGGCGGCGTCGACCAGTGCCTGCGCATCGGCTTGTTCAAGACCCGGCAGGCTGATGTGCAGGTCAATGTCCAGGCCGAAACCGCCAGGGATCTGGCCGATGCCGACATGGGCGGTGATCGAAGCGTCGCTCGGGATGCTGCGCTTGGTCTGGCTGGCGACGAATTTCAGGGCGCCGATGAAGCAGGCGGAGTAGCCGGCGGCGAACAGTTGCTCGGGGTTGGTGGCTGCACCGCCGGCACCGCCGAGTTCTTTCGGCGTGGCGAGTTTGACGTCGAGGATGTTGTCGCTGGACACCGCACGACCGTCACGGCCACCGGTGGAAGTTGCGATTGCGGTGTAGAGAGTTTGCATGGTGAAAGCCTCGTTCAGGGTTTTATTTGTTTGCGCTAAATGTTTGTGCGCTAAGTAAGTGCGAAATAAATGTATCGCGCTGATGTTTAGTGCGCAAGATAAAAAATGGAATAAATTTGCCAGGACCGACGAACGGTTTAATGGGGTTGGCTGAAACTATTGAGTTAGAGCGGGTGTAGGTTTTAAAGGCGACTTTTTATGGCGGGGAATCGGGTGCCATGGCATCGCACAAAGCAATTGTGGGAGCGGGCTTGCTCGCGAAAGCGGTGTGTCATTCGAAATTTACGTCGACTGACACACCGCCTTCGCGAGCAAGCCCGCTCCCACAGGGGATTTGTGGTGGTCTTGAAATTACAGGCTGTCTTGCAGGTGGCGACGCAGCGCTTGCAGCTCCGCTTGCAGGTTTTGCAGGCGCTCCAGTGTCATCCCGCTGGCGCCGAGGATGCATTGGGGAATATCACGCGCCTTGTCGCGCAACGCCCGGCCCTGTTCGGTGAGCTCGACGATCACCACGCGTTCATCTTCGCGGCTGCGGGTTCGGCTGAGCAGGCCTTCGGCCTCCAGGCGCTTGAGCAGCGGCGTCAAGGATCCGGGGTCGGTCAGCAATCGCGTGCTGATTTCGCCTACCGTCAAACCGTCCTTTTCCCACAACACCATCATCGCCAGGTATTGCGGGTAGGTCAGGCCCAGCGCTTGCAGCAAGGGCTTGTAGACCTTGGTCATCATCAGCGAAGTGGAGTGCAGGGCGAAGCAGGCCTGGTTATCCAGCAGCAGGTTGTCGCAGTTGTCCGGGGTGTTGCGCTCGGTGCTCATGTCGAAGCCTTGATCTGTGATCCTTGGAATCTAGCGGGCGAATCTTTAATGCGCCAGATAATTTTGATCAGTGCCGTTGCAAATGGGTTTGCAATAGCAGATCCCAGGGCGGCACCGGGCTGAAGCGGGTTTTCAGGTACTCCAGCAACAAGCGGCTTCGGGAGTTGGGTTGTTGTTCCAGGCGCAAGGCATAGATGCCGGCGTTTTCCGGTTTTGGCAGGTCGCTGTCGCAGAACAGCGGCAGCAACTCACCCCGCAACAGGTACTCGCTGGCCAGCCAGGTCGGCAGGTGCGCGATACCCAATCCGGCCAATGCGCCGCATACCAGCGCCTCGGCATTGTTGGCGCTCATGCGCACCCGCGCCGGCCGATGCAACTGCATTTGCCCGTCCCGTTCGAAACGCCAGGCGAAGGGCGGAGCGAGGCCATCCCAATCGACTCCGTCGTGTTCAATCAGCTGCGACGGATCGGTCGGCACGCCGCGTCGGCGCAAATAGTCAGGACTGGCACAGGCAATGCGCACCATGCTCGCCAGTGGCGTGGCCACCAGCCGGGTGTCGGCCAATTGCCCGGCGCGCAGCACCAGATCGACCTTGCCGAGGTTCTGGCCCTGCATGTCGACAAAACTGTCGATCAGGTGCAGTTGCACATCGAGTCCCGGATAGAGCATGAGGAAATCGGCAATCACCGGTGCCAGGTGCCGGCGCCCAAAGGCTGCTGGCGCATCGATACGAATCAGGCCTTCCGGCGCGCTGCTCAAGGACACGGCCTCGGCCCGGGCCAGGCGCAACTCGGCGACGATCCGCCGTGCTCGCTCGGCGAAGGCCAATCCTGCCGGGGTAGCGCGCACCGCATGCGTGCTGCGGATGAACAGCTGACTGCCGACCGCGTTTTCCAGGCTGTCGATACGCCGTGCCACGGCCGAAGGGGTCATTGGATGACGGCGCGAGGTGGCGGAAAAACTGCCGGTTTCCAGAACGTCGAGGAATAAAGCCAGTTGGTCGGTCAGTTGGTTGGGGTTCATGGCAAGTCTGCGCTTGTGCGAATTTGGCACAGCCATTGTGCGTCGCTGTGCGTTTCCGTGCCATAAGCAACTGCGTAGGATCAATGGCGTGATGTGAGGAGAAATCGGCCGTGAGTGAGTTTCTGATGTACCTGATGTTCGGTGCCGCCCTGGGCACGTTCGGCGGTTTGTTCGGCATCGGCGGTGGCCTGATTGCCATTCCGCTGTTGGGCGTGCTGTTCGGGCTCGATCAGCAGATTGCCCAAGGCACGGCATTGGTGATGGTCGTGCCGAACGTGATGCTGGCGCTGTGGCGCTACCATCAGCGCAACCGGATCGAGCGGCAACACGCGCTGCCGTTGGCCCTCATGGGGTTCTGCTTCGCCTGGCTCGGGTCGATCTGGGCGGTGGGCATCGATGCGCGAACGATGCGCATAGGCTTTGTCGCGTTTCTGATCGCACTGTCGGCGTACAACCTCGTTCGCATGTTCGCCGCACGCACCACGGCGGCGTCACAGATGAACTACTCCTGGCCCTGGCTGGGCGTGCTTGGTGCTGCATCCGGCACGATGGGCGGGTTGTTCGGCGTGGGTGGCGCGGTGGTGGCGACGCCGGTGCTGACCAGTCTGTTCGGCACCAGTCAGGTGGTTGCGCAGGGGCTGTCGTTGGCGCTGGCCTTGCCGAGCACGGGGGTGACGCTGGTGACTTATGCCGTCCACCATCAGGTCAACTGGGGAATCGGCTTACCCTTGGCTGTCGGGGGGCTGATGAGCATCAGTTGGGGCGTGAAGGTTGCCCACGCCTTGCCGGAGCGGTTGCTGCGCGGGCTGTTTTGCGGGTTCCTGGTGTTCTGTGCGGTGATGCTCGTCTTCAAAGTTTGAAGCCATCAATGATGTGGTCGGCCAGGCACTCGGTGATCGGTGACGGGTTATGCAGGTTGCGCACGAGCATGATGCTGGCCTCGGGCAGCAACGGCAGATCCTCGGCTTCACCCAGAATTCGCATGTCCGCGGTGATCAGGCTTTCAAGCTGTGCGGTCACTGCCAGGCCGGCGCTGACCACGGCCATGATCGCCGACAGGCTGTCGCTGTTGTACGCCACCCGGTAGTCGCGCCCCCGGGCATCCAGGGCATTGCAGGCCCACTGGCGGCAGAAGCAATCGCTGTTGAACATCGCCAGCGGCAGCGGCGTCTGTTCGTGGGCGCTGTAGCATTGCGCCTCGGCCCAGACAAAACGTTCCTTGCGCAACAACTGGCCGATTTCGCTGCCCGGCTCGCGGGTCACGATGGAAAGGTCCAGGTCCTGGCGCATCAGCAGCTGTTTCGATGATTCGCAGTGCACTTCGATCTGGATCAGCGGATAGGACTGGGCAAACCGGCGCAGAATCCCCGGGAGAAATCGCATCACATAATCGTCCGGCGTACCGATGCGCACCATGCCGACCATGTCGGGTTCACGCAGGGTATTGAAGACCTCGCTGTGCAGCTTGAGGATCCGCCGCGCATAGCCCAGCAGCACCTGGCCTTCGGCCGTCAGTCGCACCTGCCGTCCGTCGCGCTGGAACAACTGACGCTGCAGCACATCTTCTTCCAGTCGTTTCATCTGCATGCTGACGGCTGACTGGGTGCGGTTGACCATTTCGCCGGCGCGGGTAAAGCCGCCCTGGTCGGCGATGGCGACGAAGGTGCGCAGCACTTCGGTATCGATACTCGGGTAGGCCGACATTCATCAATCTCCGAGATATGTGACATCAGAAACATTCGTTGGATTGATCTTAGACCCGGCGCGAGACTGGAGCCATCCAAACGGAGGGCAACAAGATGAAAGGTCAACATGAGTTCCACGGTGCGGAAAAACACTCCATTCACCTGATATCCGATCTGCTGCACAAGGTCGGCCGCTGGTACGAACTGCATCGCGAGCGCGAATTGCTGGCGAGCTTGAGCGACGAAGCACTCAAGGACATCGGCATGAGTCGTGCGGATGTGGAGAACGAGTCGATCAAGCCGTTCTGGAGCGACCCGATGCATAAATGATCCGATCAATAAATGATGAATCCCACGCTACACAAACCCCTTACCGGTGAGGTAGGTTGCGAGCAGACAAGGAGATGCCCATGCCCGCAACATTGTCCTTTACCCTCAAACAGGCTCGGCGTCTGGCGCTGGCCGCCCAAGGGTTCAACGGGCGGCAGTCGCCAGCGGCGATCAAGGCTGTTGCGCTCAACCGACTGATCGAACGGCTGGGCATTTTGCAGATCGATTCGGTCAATGCAGTGGTGCGTTCGCACTACCTTCCGCTGTTTTCCCGCCTTGGCCATTACTCCTCCGACTTGCTCGACCAGGCTGCCTGGAGCCAGGGCCGGCGACGAACACTCTTTGAATATTGGGGCCATGAAGCCTCGTTGTTACCGCTTTCCCTATACCCGCTGATGCGTTGGCGCATGCAGCGAGCGAGCCGTGGCGAAGACATCTATCAGCAATTGGCGCGTTTTGGGCGTGAGCAGCAAGACACGATTCGTCGCGTGCTGGCATCGGTCGAGCAGCAGGGCGCGCTGGGTGCCGGAAGCCTGTCGACCCGTCAGGAGCGTGCCGGGCCCTGGTGGGACTGGAGTGCGGAAAAGCATGCGCTGGAATGGTTGTTCGCTGCCGGTGAAGTGACCGTTGCCGGACGGCGCGGGTTTGAAAGGCTCTACGATTTGCCCGAGCGGGTGATTCCCTCGGCGGTGCTTGCGCAGCCCGTCCTTGATGAAGCTGACGCCCAGCGCGGCCTGTTACGGCATGCGGCAAAGGCCTTGGGTGTCGGTACGGAGAAGGACTTGCGTGACTATTTCCGCCTGAACCCTGCGGACAGTCGTCCACGTTTGGCCGAGTTGGTCGAGGCCGGTGAATTGCTGACCTGCGATGTCCAGGGCTGGCGACAAGCGGCCTATTGTCTGCCCGAGCCGAAGGTACCGCGCAAAGTCGCGGCCAGTGCCTTGCTTTCGCCGTTCGATTCGCTGATCTGGGAGCGCAGCCGTACGGAGCGGCTGTTTGATTTCCGTTATCGGCTGGAAATCTACACTCCGCAGGACAAGCGCGTTTACGGCTATTACGTGCTGCCGTTTCTGCACAACGAACGGATTGCCGCACGGATCGATCTGCGTGCCGAGCGGGCGGCGGGTCGTTTGGCTGTGCATGCGGTGCATGAAGAGGAAACGGGGCTGGATGAGGAGGGGATGCTGGCGTTGGCGGTCAATCTGCGGCAGATGGCGGATTGGCTGGGGCTGGCGCAGGTTCAGTTGAACTGCCTGCGGGCGAGTGCGGCGCGGTTGCGGGTGGCATTGACACAGATTGAGGGTGACTGAACTGGCCCCTTCGCGAGCAAGCCCGCTCCCACATTGGTTCTGTGTTGTTCACAAATCAAGTGTGGGAGCGGGCTTGCTCGCGAAGGCGTCTTGTCAGGCAGCCAATAACTATCGCCGAACCTGCTTCAGTGTTTCAGCAATCAAAAACGCCAGTTCCAGCGACTGATCGGCATTCATCCGCGGGTCGCAATGGGTGTGGTAGCGATCCGACAAACCGTCCTCGGTAATGGGCCGCGCACCACCGATGCACTCGGTAACGTTCTGCCCGGTCATTTCGATATGGATACCGCCGGCATAACTGCCTTCGGCTTCGTGCACCTGGAAGAACTGCTTCACCTCGCCAAGGATCTGCGCGAAGTCGCGGGTCTTGTAGCCGCTGCTGGCCTTGATGGTGTTGCCGTGCATTGGGTCGGAACTCCACAGCACCTGCTTGCCTTCACGCTGGACGGCACGGATCAGTTGCGGCAAGTGATCGCCGACCTTGTTCGCGCCCATCCGTGCGATCAGGTTCAGGCGGCCCGGATCGTTGTCCGGGTTGAGCACGTCGATCAGGCGAATCAGGTCGTCGGGGTTCATGCTCGGGCCGACCTTGACCCCGATCGGGTTGTTCACCCCGCGCAGGAATTCGACGTGGGCGCCGTCGAGTTGGCGGGTGCGGTCGCCGATCCACAGCATGTGCGCCGAGCAATCGTAGTAATCGTTGGTCAGGCTGTCGCGACGCACGAAAGCTTCTTCGTAGTTCAGCAGCAGCGCCTCGTGGGCGGTGAAGAAACTGGTTTCGCGCAGCTGCGGCGAACTGTCCATGCCGCAGGCGCGCATGAACGCCAGGGTTTCATCGATGCGATCGGCCAGGTGGCTGTATTTTTCCGCCAGCGCCGAGTTGGCGATGAAGTCCAGGTTCCACTTGTGCACCTGATGCAGATCGGCAAAACCGCCCTGGGCGAACGCGCGCAGCAGGTTCAGGGTGGCGGTGGACTGGTGATAGGACTGCAACAGGCGCTCGGGGTCCGGCACGCGGCTTTTTTCGTCGAAACCGATGCCATTGACGATGTCGCCACGGTAGGCGGGCAGCGTCACGCCATCAATGGTTTCGTCGTTGGCCGAGCGCGGCTTGGCGAACTGCCCGGCCATGCGCCCGACCTTGACCACCGGGCAGCCGGCGGCAAAAGTCATCACGATGGCCATCTGCAGCAACACCTTGAAGGTGTCGCGGATTTTTGCCGCGGAGAATTCGGCGAAGCTTTCGGCGCAGTCGCCACCCTGCAACAGAAACGCGCGGCCCTGGGTCACCTCGGCAAACTGACGGCGCAACTCACGGGCTTCACCGGCAAACACCAGTGGCGGATAGCTGGCCAGGGTCTGCTCGACCTGCTGCAAATGCGCGGCGTCGGGGTATCGGGGTTGTTGCTGGATCGGCAGGGCGCGCCAGCTGTCAGGGCTCCAGGGTTGGCTCATCACGGTCTCTAGTGTTTTCGCTCGGACGTCCATGTTATCAGCAAATTAGTGCGTGACCTGTTCCCGTCGCATCGCTGACAATCTCGCCTTTGCCGCTCTCTACACGCGGTGTTATTGCGTTGCCGGCCCCGGTGACGGTCAGGAGATGAAATGACTGAGGAACGCGTCGAGCATCTGCTCGCCGAGGTACAGGACGAGTTCGGTGTGATTCGTGTGCTGGAAGTGGCCGATTACCGTTTTCTAGAATTCGGTGATGCCATCGAGCAAAGCTGCGTGTTCACCGCCGATCCGAGCTGGCTCGAGTACGACTATACCCGGGCGATGCTGATCGGCGCGCTGTGCCATGAACTACCCGAAAGCGCACTGTTTCTCGGTCTCGGCGCCGGTACGTTGACCCAGGCCTGCCTCAAGTTCCTGCCGCTGGAAGATGTCGAAGCCATCGAGCTGCGCCCGGACGTGCCGCGCCTGGCTATTGAATATCTGGGGCTGGATGACGATCCGCGCCTGTACATCCGCGTTGGCGATGCTCTGGAATTGCTGGATACCGCCGAATCGGCGGACCTGATTTTCGTCGACCTTTATACCGATGTCGGCCCCGGTGTCGGGCACCTGGCCTGGAGCTTTCTGGAAAACTGCCAGAAGCGATTGAATCCGGGTGGCTGGCTGGTCATCAATCAGTGGGCTACCGACGATGGCAAACCCCTGGGCGCCGCCTTGTTGCGCGGTTTGTATCACCGCCACTATTGGGAACTGCCGGTGAAGGAGGGCAACGTGATCCTGATCGTGCCTTCGGAGCTGGATCAGGCGCTGGACATGGACGGCCTGATCAACCGCGCCGAAGCGCTGGCGCCGCGTCTGGGGTATTCGTTGCAGTCGTTGATCAAGGCGATTCGCCCGGCGACCTGATTAATTAATTGTCTGGACGGGCCCCTTCGCGGGCAAGCCCGCTCCCACAGTGGATCTTTGGAACTCACCGGACTCTGTGGGAGCGGGCTTGCCCGCGAAAGGGCCATCAAAGCCAATGTAAAAATCAAAGCCCTTTGAAGACCCCAGGCCGCCGCTCCACCATCGACCGCACACCTTCCTTGACGTCCTCACTCGCCATCAACTTCTTCACCAGTGCGGGCAACGCCTGTGCCGCTGCGGTTTCCCCTTCATAGCGGGCCTGTCGCGCAGACATCAGTGTCGCTTGAACGCCGAGCGGCGCCTGGCGGGCGATCCGCTCGGCCAGTTCAATCGCCCGGGGCAGCAAGTCCTCGCTGGCCATGACCTCCTGCACCAGGCCCAGGTGCAAGGCGTCACGGGCGTCGAATTCATCCCCGGTCAACAGCCAGCGCATGGCATTGCCCCAGCCGGCCACCTGATGCAGGCGCAGGGTGGCACCGCCGAACGGGAAGATCCCGCGCTGAACTTCCATCTGCGCGAACCGGGTGTTGCTGGCGCACAGGTTGATGTCGGCGGCCAGCATCAGCTCGATGCCGATGGTCAGGCAATAACCCTGGGCGGCGACAATCACCGGTTTGCTGACCCTGGGACCGGCGAACACCGCCCACGGATCACAGCCGCCGGGTGGAACCTGCCAGCCATCTGCCAGTGTGACGCTGGCATTGACCAGATCGAGCCCGGCGGTAAAGTGCTCGCCATGAGCAAACACCACCGCTACGCGCGCCTCGCTGTCGGCCTCGAATTCGCCATAGGCCAGGCTCAGCGCGTTGAGCAGATCGAGATCGAAGGCGTTGCGCTTGGCCACCCGATCCAGACCGATCAGGAACACATGGCCGCACTGTTCGCGGCTGACTCGACTGGAGCAGGGCTGATTCATGGAGCGGTCCTCGGGGGTGGGAAAGGCGTGCGGGGACCTGCGGTCTGCACGGTAAAGGGTGAACCGTTTTAGCGCCATCACCCGCAAGGCCGGGCCTTTGAAAAATAGACGGCTGACCGATTATTCGCAAAGCCTGTTACACAACGGTGTATCCGGCGGATTTCCGATAAAAAAAGCTCCCTTTTTTGACGAATTCCGGTATAGTGCGCGCCGGCCTTTAACCGGGCCGCGTTTAGGTAGCGCAATTCCCCGAAGCCAGCTTCGGCTGCACGTCCGCCCAGCGGACTCTTCCTTGACGATTCTTTTCATTCATTCGTTTTCGCAAATCCCCGCCGACAAAGCTGCCAGGGCGACTCTTGAGTCTCAACACGGCATGTGCAGCTTTGGAGCATGGGTCTTTGCGGATGCACTTAGAGGCAGACCCATGACCCAGGAAATCGGCGGCTTCGCCGCTCTTGAACTTCATCCAAATATTGTCGCTGCAGTAGTCGCTACCGGCTATGAAGAGCCTTCGGCCATTCAGCAGCAGTCGATCCCGATCATTCTCGCCGGTCACGATATGATTGGTCAGGCGCAAACCGGTACCGGTAAAACCGCTGCCTTTGCCCTGCCAATTCTGCACCGCATTGATCCGTCCAAGCGCGAGCCGCAAGCTCTGATCCTGGCCCCAACTCGTGAGTTGGCGCTACAAGTTGCAACCGCTTTCGAAACCTACGCCAAGCAAATGCCGGGCGTGACTGTTGTGGCTGTCTACGGCGGCGCGCCGATGGGCCCACAACTGAAAGCAATCCGTAATGGCGCACAAATCGTTGTCGCCACTCCGGGCCGTCTGTGCGACCACCTGCGTCGCGACGAAAAAGTACTGGCGACCGTGAACCACCTGGTTCTCGACGAAGCCGACGAAATGCTCAAGCTGGGCTTCATGGACGACCTGGAAGTCATCTTCAAGGCCATGCCGGAAACCCGTCAGACCGTACTGTTCTCGGCAACCCTGCCTCAGTCGATCCGTGCCATCGCCGAACGCCACCTGCGTGATCCGAAGCACGTCAAGATTCAGAGCAAGACCCAGACCGTTACCGCGATCGAGCAGGCTCACCTGCTGGTTCATGCTGACCAGAAGACTTCGGCCGTTCTCAGCTTGCTGGAAGTGGAAGATTTCGACGCCCTGATCATGTTCGTGCGCACCAAGCAAGCGACCCTGGACCTGGCCAGTGCCCTGGAAGCCAAAGGCTACAAAGCCGCTGCGCTGAACGGTGACATCGCCCAGAACCAGCGTGAGCGCGTGATCGACTCCCTCAAGGATGGCCGCCTGGACATCGTTGTGGCGACCGACGTTGCTGCTCGTGGCCTGGACGTTCCGCGCATCACTCACGTGTTCAACGTTGACATGCCGTACGATCCGGAGTCCTACGTTCACCGTATCGGCCGTACCGGCCGTGCCGGTCGCGAAGGTCGTGCACTGCTGCTGGTGACTCCGCGTGAGCGCCGCATGCTGCAAGTGATCGAGCGTGTAACCGGTCAGAAGGTTGCTGAAGTTCGCCTGCCGGACGCTCAAGCCGTTCTGGATGCGCGCATCAAGAAACTGACCAACAGCCTGTCGCCGCTGGTGGCCGAGGCCGAATCGACCCACGGTGATTTGCTCGATCGCCTGACCGCCGACATCGGTTGCAGCCCGCGTGCCCTGGCCGCAGCCCTGCTGCGCAAGGCAACCAACGGTCAAGCGCTGAACCTGGCCGCTATCGAGAAAGAGCGTCCACTGGTGCCGAACAATGCACCGCGTGGCGATCGTCCAGAGCGTTCCGGTGATCGTCCTGAGCGTGGCGACCGCGAGCGTCGCGCTCCGATGCCACTGGGCGAAGGCCGTGCACGTTGCCGTACCGCGCTGGGCGCGCGTGACGGTATCGCTGCCAAGAACCTGCTGGGTGCCATCCTCAACGAAGGTGGCCTGGCGCGTGAAGCGATCGGTCGCATCCAGGTGCGTGATAGCTTCAGCCTCGTCGAGCTGCCGGAAGATGGTCTGGAGAAGTTGCTGACCAAGCTGAAGGACACTCGCGTTGCCGGCAAGCAGTTGAAGCTGCGTCGCTACCGCGAAGATTGATCCGCTCTCGGGCTGATTGATCGAACATGAAAAATCCCCGACTGGTTCGGGGATTTTTTTTGCCTGTTGTTCAGGCCTGGCTGGAGAGTGGCGGTGGTTCATTCGACTTGCTCGCGAAGGCCGCGACTCGGTCTGGCCGTCAGCCGAAGCGATAGATATCCATGCCCAGTGCACCCATGGTGAACCCCTGGTGGGCAATGCTGAACGGCCCGCCGGCGGCGCGGGCGAAGTACAGCGGCAACAGGTGTTCGTCGCTGGGGTGGTTGCGCACGGCATGCGGTGCCTGCGAGCGATAGTCATGCAATGCGGCTTCGTCGTTCGCTTCGAGCTTCTCGATCATCCAGTCGCGAAACGCCAGTGCCCAGGGCTCAACGCTCTCGGGGCCGGCGTGCCAGTCCAGCTCCCGCAGGTTGTGAGTGATGCTGCCGGAGCCGATCAGCAGGACGCCGTGCTCGCGCAGGCTGGCCAGCGCATGGCCAACGCGGGTCTGCAGAGCAGGGCCGGAGCGGGTGGGCAGCGAAACCTGGACAATCGGGATGTCTGCTTGCGGGTACATCAGCGATAAAGGCACCCAGACGCCATGATCAAAAGGTCGATTGCTGTCGATTCGCGCAGGAAAGCCGGCGGTTTTCAGTAGCTCGGTAACCTCTGCGGCGAGTCGTGGGTCGCCGGGTGCCGGGTACTGGACTTCGAACAGGGCTTTGGGAAAACCACCGAAGTCATGCCAGGTTTCAGGCTGCGGATTGCCGCTGACCAGCAGCTCATTGCTTTCCCAATGTGCAGACACAATCACGATGGCTGTGGGCCTGGGGATCTCGGCGGCCAGGCGGGCGAGTGCCGGTCCGCTGGCACCGGGTTCCAGGGCGAGCATGGGGGAGCCGTGGGATATGTACAGGCTGGGGAACATGAATGAGCTCCTGAGAGTTAAGATGCAACATCTTCAGTCAGATCATTAATCTAAATCTAATATAAGTTTTAGGGTGTTTTGATCGAATTTTCGGGGTTATTTATGCAGCCGGAGTTTTGGCACAAGAAATGGGCGGCGAATCAGATCGGCTTTCACCTGCCGCAGGTGAACCCTCATCTGAAACGGTTCTGGCCAGCGTTAAGCCTTGAAGAGGGGGCACGCGTGTTGGTGCCGTTATGTGGAAAAAGCCTGGATTTGCTTTGGCTCGCCCATCAAGGCCATGAGGTCCTGGGAGTCGAATTGTCGGAAAAAGCCATCGAGGAGTTTTTCAGCGAGCATGGCTTTGATCCGGCCGTCAGTGAGCAGGGGCCGTTCAAGGTCTATCGGGCAGGCTCCATTGAGCTTTGGTGCGGCAATTTCTTTGAGCTGACGGCCGGTGACACGGCTGATTGCTCCGCGCTCTATGATCGCGCCGCGTTGATTGCGTTGCCGCCGAAGATGCGTGAGCAATATGCCGCGCACCTGAATCGGATTCTGCCGAAAGAGTGTCGCGGGTTGTTGATTACGCTCGACTATGACCAGGTACAGATGGACGGACCGCCGTTTGCCGTGCTCGATGATGAGGTGCAGCGATTGTTGGGCGGGTCATGGTCGCTGAAGGTGCTGGAGGATCAGGATGTACTGAGTGAGAGCGGGAAGTTCCTGGAGGCGGGTGTAACGCGACTTGAGGAGCGGGTGTATCGGGTTTCCAGTCAGTAATTAGTTGTTAGTCCAGGCCTCTTCGCGGGCAAGCCCGCTCCCACAATGATCTGTGGCGTGGGAGCGGGCTTGCCCGCGAAAGGGCCCTGAAAAGCACTGAAGATTTTGAACAGACAAAAAAAAGGCCCGCATCGCTGCGGGCCTTTTCATTTGCGGTGGAACCTCTTAGCCGCGGCGACGAGCCAGGGCGTCGATACGCTCTTCCAGTGGCGGGTGGCTCATGAACATGCGGGCGAACCCTTGCTTGATGCCACCATTGATGCCGAAGGCGTTCAGGGTGTCGGGCATATGCACCGGCAGGCCTTGTTCCGCCCGCAGGCGTTGCAGGGCGCCAATCATCGCGGCGGTGCCGGCCAGGTTTGCACCGGCTTCGTCGGCACGGAATTCGCGCTTGCGCGAGAACCACATGACGATGGCGCTGGCCAGGATGCCCAGAACCAGTTCGGCGAAGATGGTCGCCACGTAGTAGGCAATGCCCTGGCCTTCTTCGTTCTTGAAGATCACCTTGTCGACGAAATTGCCGATGATCCGGGCGAAGAACATCACGAAGGTGTTCACCACGCCCTGGATCAGTGCCAGGGTAACCATGTCGCCATTGGCCACGTGGCCGATTTCGTGGGCCAGGACGGCTTTCACTTCATCGGGTGAAAAGCGCTCGAGCAAGCCCTGGCTTACGGCGACCAGTGCGTCGTTCTTGTTCCAGCCGGTGGCGAAGGCGTTCGCCTCGTAGGCGGGGAAAATACCGACTTCGGGCATCTTGATCCCGGCTTCGCGGGACAGTTGCTCGACGGTTTGCAGCAGCCATTGCTCGTGACGGGTGCGTGGCTGGGTGATGATCTGGGTGCTGGTGCTCATCTTCGCCATCCACTTGGAGATGAACAGCGAGAACAGTGAACCGGCGAAACCAAAGACCGCACAGAAAATCAGCAGCTGATTGAGGTTGAGGTCAACCCCATTGGCCGCCATGAACCCGTTGAAGCCGAAAAGGCTCAGGGTGATGCTGGCAATCAGCACGACCGCCAGGTTAGTGGCCAAGAACAGCAGGATGCGCATCATGGTTGTAGAAATCTCCTCATGCTAAAGATGTAGCGTACTGCGGGGTATATAAGGTGCTGCACCGGGGTATTCAACCGGGTGACTATTTCAAACTGTGTCCTACGGCAATAGTCTAGCTGCTTGCAGGGCGTTTCCGACGCGAGTGCAGGAAGTGTTTGTCAGTTAATTCATGTCGAAGGCCCCGCCTTTGTTAGGCGCGAGCAGGCACGGCGTTGTCCGGCAGCGGGCAAGACGACTGCGTGTGACGCAATGCAAACAAATGTTGCCGGATGCAAATCACCGTGCGACGGTCAGACGTGTCGCACGGTGACGGCTCGCTTACTGGCGGTAGGACTTGAGGAAGCCGCCGATGCGTCCGATGGCCATCTCCAGGTCATCGACACGTGGCAGGGTCACGACGCGGAAGTGGTCTGGCCATGGCCAGTTGAATGCAGTGCCTTGAACCACCAGCAGCTTTTCGGAGAGCAGCAGGTCGAGGACGAATTTCTCGTCGTTGTGGATCGGGCAGACTTTCGGATCGATGCGCGGGAAAGCGTATAGCGCGCCCATCGGCTTGACGCAGCTCACGCCCGGAATGTCGTTGAGCAGTTCCCAGGTGCGGTTGCGCTGTTCGAGCAGGCGACCTTGCGGCAGCACCAGGTCATTGATGCTCTGGTAGCCACCCAGGGCGGTCTGGATCGCATGCTGGCTCGGTACGTTGGCGCACAGGCGCATGTTCGCCAGCATGTCGATGCCTTCGATGTAGCTCTGGGCGTGGTGTTTCGGACCGGAAATGGCGATCCAGCCGGAACGGAAACCGGCCACGCGATAGGACTTGGACAGACCGTTGAAGGTCAGGCACAGCAGATCCGGCGCCAGGGAGGCGGTGCAGATGTGCACGGCATCGTCGTAGAGGATCTTGTCGTAGATCTCGTCGGAGAACACCACCAGGTTGTGCTGGCGGGCCAGTTCCAGCATGCCCAGCAGCACTTCCTTCGAATACACGGCGCCAGTCGGGTTGTTCGGGTTGATGATCACCAGGGCCTTGGTGTTCGGGGTGATCTTGGCCTTGATGTCGGCCAGGTCCGGCCACCAGTTGGCTTGCTCGTCGCACAGGTAATGCACCGGATTGCCGCCGGACAGGCTCACGGCGGCGGTCCATAGCGGGTAGTCTGGCGCAGGCACCAGGACTTCGTCGCCATTGTTGAGCAGGGCCTGCATCGACATCACGATCAGTTCGGAAACACCGTTGCCCAGGTAGATGTCTTCAATGCCGACGCCTTCTACCTGCTTTTGCTGGTAATACTGCATCACGGCCTTGCGCGCACTGAACAGGCCCTTGGAGTCGCTATAACCCTGGGCGGTCGGCAGGTTGCGGATCACGTCCTGGAGGATCTCATCCGGCGCTTCGAAACCAAAAGGCGCCGGGTTGCCGATGTTCAGCTTGAGGATGCGATGGCCTTCCTCTTCCAGGCGCTTGGCGTGCTTGAGCACCGGGCCGCGAATGTCGTAGCAGACGTTGGCGAGCTTGTTCGATTTGCTGACCTGCATGGCGATGTGTTCCCGAAAATGAACGATCCAGACGGCGTTTGGACAGCCGTGCTGGGAATCCTGCGTATTCACACAGGCCCGGCGCCTTGAGATGCAGCACCCATATTTCCGTTTGAATGCGCGTGGTCTGGCTGCCAGACTGGCGTTTGACGAGGCGCAATCATACGTGCCGCCCGATCCGTGGAAAAGGTACAGATCGGGCTTTTTCAGCCGCTGAGGTGTGATGATGGAAAAGTTGGAAAAAACCCTGGAAGAATGGAAGGCGATGCTCGATCCAGAGCAGTACAATGTGTGCCGCCTCAAAGGCACCGAACGTCCGTTTTCCGGTAAATACAACGCCACCAAAACCGACGGTGTCTACCACTGCATCTGCTGTAGCGAACCGCTGTTCGACTCCAGGACCAAATTCGATTCCGGCTGCGGCTGGCCGAGTTTCTACGCGCCGATCGGCGACAGCGCCATGACCGAGATCCGTGATGTCAGCCACGGCATGATCCGCACCGAAGTGGTCTGCGCCAAATGCGACGCGCACCTGGGGCATGTTTTCCCTGATGGTCCGCCGCCGACAGGCCTGCGTTATTGCATCAACTCGGTGTGCCTGGACCTCGTTCCCCGCGACTGATCCGAAGCGAGCGGACCATGCGCTGAACCTGTAGGAGCTGCCGCAGGCTGCGATCCTTTGATCTTGATCTTCTGCGACCAGGAAAAAACAAAATCAAAAGATCGCAGCCTGCGGCAGCTCCTGCACGGTTGCGTGCCGGACAGCTGGCCTGAGCTGATTAATTAAATTGCACACAATTCAATTGCTCGCTATTTTGTTGGCTCTGGCATTCACTCGGAACCTCAAATATGAGCGACAACCTGCTGAGCATCCCTTGCACCACGATCAAGGGAGAGCAAAAGACCCTGGCGGATTTCGCCGGCAAGGCCGTGCTGGTGGTCAACACGGCCAGCAAGTGCGGTTTCACTCCGCAATACAAAGGCCTGGAGGAGTTGTGGCAGACCTACAAGGACCAGGGCCTGGTGGTGCTCGGTTTTCCCTGCAATCAGTTCGGCAAGCAAGAGCCGGGCAATGAAGGGGCGATCTCCGAATTCTGCGAGCTGAACTTCGGTGTCAGCTTCCCGCTGTTCAAAAAGATCGAAGTCAACGGCGCCGGGGCCCATCCCCTGTTCGTGCAGTTGAAAAAGCGCGCTCCGGGTGTACTGGGTTCCCAGGGCATCAAGTGGAACTTCACCAAGTTCCTGATCGGCAAGGATGGGAAATTGGTCAAGCGCTTCGCCCCGGCGACCAAGCCGCAGGACCTGACCCGCGAGATCGAAGCCCTGCTCAAATGAACACCTTGTCCGTCGATTCCCTGAAGCTCGACAGCCAGCTGTGTTTCAAGCTGTACGCAGCTTCCCGTGCGGTCATTCGCGCCTACAAGCCAATGCTCGATCAGTTGGGCCTGACTTACCCTCAGTACCTGGCGATGCTGGTGCTGTGGGAGTGGCAGGAAGCGGCTCCCGAGCAACCGACCGTGAAGGCATTGGGTGAGCGTCTGGCCCTGGATTCCGGCACGCTGACCCCCTTGCTCAAGCGCCTCGAACAACTGCAACTGGTGCAGCGTCAGCGTTCGGCGCGCGATGAGCGTGAAGTGCACTTGAGCCTGTCGCCCGCCGGAACGGCCTTGCGCGATCAGGTCGGGCCACTCAAGGCGCGGTTGTTGTGCGACAGCGGGGTCGACCTGAATCGTCTCAACGACTTGCGCGATGGTCTCGACCACCTGTTGGGACAGATCAGGGCGCTGTCGTAGCGGGGATCCACAAGTCCAGCAGGGCGGCCAGTTCTTCGCGCCGGAAGGGTTTGGCCAGGTAGTCGCTCATGCCCGCGGCGCGACAGCGTTCGCGCTCCTCCGACATGGCGTTGGCCGTCAGCGCGACGATGGGCAGTTGGGGCCAGCGTCCGCTGCGACGGATCTGCCGGCTGGCTTCATAGCCGTCCATCACCGGCATGTTGCAGTCCATCAGCACCAGGTCGAACTCCCGTTGTTCGAGTTGATCCAGGGCCTCGGCACCATGGGCCGCGGTGGTGACCTCGCAGCCGAGTTTGCCGAGCATGCCCTTGGCCACCAGCTGGTTCACCGGATTATCTTCCACCAGCAGTACGCGCCCGCGGCGTAGCGGGCATTGCGTTTCGAGCCGGACATCGTTGATCGGGTGGATTTCCGGTTGCAGGATCCGTCGCAAGCTCCGATACAGCGTATTGCGGGCCAGGGGACGTGCCTGTTGTTGCAAGGGGGCGAGGGCGTTTACCTCTTCGCTGGGCATGAAATTGCCATAAGCGGTGATCAACAGGATCGGCGCGCTGAGGGCGGGGCGCAAATTGAACAGACATTCAGGGCAGTCGGTGATGAGCACGTCGGCTGCCAGGCCAAGCAGTGAGTCATCCATGGAGCGCCGTTCATAATCCAGCCCCCAGCCAGGCAGCAGGCTGTTCAGCAGTTCGCCCAGCCCGCTGCTGGCGGCCGTGATGGCGACGACTTTGCCATTGAGCGCAACGGCAGGCATTGCGCGGGTATGGCTGGGTAATGGCAGATCGGCGCAGAACTGACTGCCAAAACCCGCTTCGGAGCTGATCGTCAGGCGCCCCTGCATGGCTTCGCAAAGGTTGCAGGTCAGCGCCAGGCCCAGCCCGGTGCCGCCAAATTGGCGGGTAATACCGGCACCGGCCTGGGTGAAAGGCTGGAAGATCCTGGCCTGGGCTTCCTGAGGGATGCCGATGCCGGTGTCGCACACTTCGATTCTGACGCCGTCCCCGAACGTTGACAGGCGCACGTCGACACGCCCGAATCGGGTGAACTTGAGGGCGTTGGACAGCAGGTTACTGACGATCTGCCGCACCCGGGTCGGATCGCCGAGCACCAGTGCCGGGAAATGCGGATCGATCAGGCAGGTCAGTTCGACGCTGGGGGCGGCGTTCTGCGACAGCAGGTTGGCGGTGTCCTCGATCAGCGATCCGAGATCGAAGGGGATGTGCTCGAGCTCGAGCTGACCGGCATCGAATTTCGATAAATCGAGGATATCGTTGAGCAGTTCCACCAGTACCTTGCCCGAGTCGTGGGCAATCGACAGCTGTTGCTGTTGTTCGGCATTCAGCGGTCCGTCGAGGGACAGCGCGATCATCCCGAGCAAACCATTGAGGGGCGTGCGGATTTCATGGCTCATGTTGGCCAGGAACACCGAGCGGGCTTCGGCCATGTCGAGGGCGGTACTGCGCGCGGCTTCCAGTTCCTCGTTGGATTGGCTCAGCCGGGCGTTGATCGCCTTGAGTTCGGCGGTGCGGGCCGAGACGATGTTTTCCAGTTGGCCAAGATATTCGGTCAGGCGGTTTTCCGCGTTGCGCCGCTGCCGGATTTCGGTGGCGATGTTTTTGAATTGCTGGTTGGCAACCTTGACCAGTACACCGATCTCATCGTTGGCGTGCCCGACGGGACACTCCAGCGACGTCGGTTCGGTGTTGCCCGGGTCGCGACCGCTGAGCTCACGGATCACCCGCACCAGGGGTTTGGTCAGCATCACATAGAACAACGCCAGCAGGATGCCGGACAGCAGCAGGCTGCGGGCGAAGCCATTGATCAGGGTCACTTCGGCCCGGCGCAGGAACCGATTGCCGAAGGCGTAGGTATCGACCTTCAGCCGCAGCGTACCCAGGGATTCGTTGGGTAAATGATCCAGGTAAAGCCGGTCTTCGAACTGTCGGCTGGCACCGAACAGGAAGTCACTGAGCATCCGGTAGCCGTTTTGCACCTCGGGTCGCTTGGCGTTGGCCAGCACGGTGCCGTTGTTGTCGGTCAGTTTCGCGCCGATGATCGCCGGCGAGCGCAGCAGGCCCTGGGTCAGCTCCTTGGCGAGTTCGGCGTCGATGTTGTAGGCGATTCGCGAGGCCGGGTTGTGGCTGATTTCCAGTAATGAAAGGATTTCACGATTGATGGAGGCGTCTTCACTGGCATAATCGATGCCTATTTGCAGCAGGCTGAGCAGCGTGCCCAGAATGAAACCGACCAGCACGGTAAGCCGGGCTTGCTTGAATGACAGCCGGTTGGTGAATTTGATGTCCATGGGGGGGTGAACCACTTCCGTTTCCTTTCGCTGCTCAAGCATAGTCGATCATGCCTGCCTGTTGATGTTCTCGCGAGGCCTGTACCGCGGGGGCAGCCGCTTGTGTGACGCTGTGTTTCGTCGCTATATCACCATCATTACTGTGAACGTGCCCGAGGAGAAGTCGTGGATTCCCGATTGAATGCTTTTCTTGAACGCGCCGATGCCGTTCTGGCCCGTATCGAGCCGTTGCTGCCGGCACCCCGGCCAGCCATCGACTGGACGCAATGCCTGGCGGCGCGCTGGCAGCGTGAGTCTCGCGGCGGTTATCTGATGCCGCTGCAGGTCAGCCTCGACATGCGCCTGTCGGACCTGATCGGCGTCGACCGGCAAGTTGAGCAGCTTGGGCGCAACACCCAACAGTTCCTCGATGGCATGCCCGCCAACCACGCCTTGCTCTGGGGCTCGCGCGGCACCGGCAAGTCGTCGCTGGTGCGCGCCTTGTTGGCCGAGCACGCTCAAGCCGGGTTGCGTCTGATCGAGATTGAACGCGATCACCTGGCAGACCTGCCGCGGGTGGTCGAACAGATCGGCAAACTGCCCCAGCGTTTCGTACTGTTTTGCGATGACCTCTCGTTCGAGTCGGGTGAGGGTGATTACCGAGTGCTCAAAAGCGTACTGGATGGCTCGCTGGAACAGGCGCCGGACAACGTCTTGCTGTACGCCACGTCGAACCGTCGCCACCTGGTGCCGGAAAAGGAAAGTGACAACGAGAACTGGAAGCGGGTCGACGGCGAACTGCATCCGAGCGAGGCGGTGGAAGACAAGATCGCGCTGTCGGACCGCTTCGGCCTGTGGCTATCGTTCTATCCGTTTACCCAGGAACACTTCCTCAACGTCGTCGAGCACTGGATCGGCCAGTTGGCCGGCAAGGCCGGACTGGCATGGCAGCGCAGCGAAGAGCTGGACATCCTGGCGGTACGCTGGGCCACCGGCAGAGGCAATCGCAATGGACGTTGCGCTTATCAATTTGCCCGTTACTGGGTCGGGCTGAAACTGTTGGAGCACAAGGCATGATCGATTTACAAAAGAGCGGCCAGGGCCTCGAAGGCTACGGCATGCTGCACGCGCAGCTCGAGTCCTTGCTGGCGGACGAGCGGGACTTCATCGCCAATGCCGCGCAGTTCTCGGCGTTTCTGTTCAATCAGCTCGATGACCTGAACTGGGCCGGTTTCTACCTCAACCGCAATGAGGAACTGGTGCTGGGCCCGTTTCAGGGGCAGATCGCTTGCGTGCGGATTCCGTTCGGGCGTGGCGTCTGCGGAACGGCAGTCGCTACCTTGCAGACCCAGTTGGTCGAAGATGTGCACGCGTTCCCCGGTCACATTGCCTGTGACAGCGCCTCGAACAGCGAACTGGTGGTGCCGCTGATCAAGGACGGCCGATTGATCGGCGTGCTCGACCTCGACAGCCCGAAACTGGCGCGCTTCACCCCGCAGGACCAGACCGGGATCGAGCAACTGGCGGCGATTTTCCTGCGCCTGACCGACTGCTGATCAAGACGCCAGGCCCGCCTTGACCAGCAGGCCCGATGCGTCCACTGCATCGATCTGCGCAGGGTCAAGGAAGCGCCTGGCGTACTGCAAATAGATCTGTGCCCTGATGAACAGCCCGAACAGTTCCGGGTCGATGTGGGCATCACGGCACATGAACGCCATGATGCCCAGCGCCTCGCTCAGGGTCTTGGCTTTTTTGTAGGGGCGGTCGGCGGCCGTCAGCGCTTCGAAAATATCGGCAATCGCCATCATTCGCGCCGGCAGGCTCATGTCTTCTCGCTTCAAGCGTTTCGGATAACCACTGCCGTCCATTTTTTCGTGATGCCCGCCGGCTATTTCCGCGACGCTGCGCAGGTGCCCGGGGAACGGCAGATGGTTGAGCATCTGAATCGTCTGAACGATATGGTTATTGATGACATAACGCTCCTCGCTCGTCAGGGTGCCCCGGACAATGCTCAGGTTGTACAGCTCACCGCGATTGTATTTGTGGGGAGGAACGTCGAGTTTGAAGCCCAGGGGGTTGTCGTGCGGTATCACTTCGTTTTCGCTGCGTTCGAACAGGTGCTCGGGTTTGTCCGCCAGTAAGGGTTCGCTGACGGGCAGGGTGGGGGCGGGCGTTCGGGCCTGACGCCGGTTCTCTTCCCAAGACACGCCCAGCCGGTCATCCAGAGTCCGGGTCCAGGTGCGTTCAGCCACGCTGCGCAGGCGTTGCAGATCAGCGTCGGCCATGGCTTCGCCACCCAGATTGCAACGGGCAATGAAGGCGAAATCATCATCCAGCCCGGCGAGGCTGGCATCACGCAGTTCTGCCAGCGCTTGCTCGTCACCGCCCAGGGCAATGGCCTGCCAGTAGCTGATCCAGGCATCGCGCTTGAGTACCTCGAAGCGAGTGCGGATTTCGTGGATGCGATCGGTCAGGGTTTCCAGCTTCGTGGCTTTGTCGACGACGTATTCCGGGGTGGTGATCTTGCCGCAATCGTGCAGCCAGGCAGCGATGTGCAGTGCCTCCCATTCATCTTCGGTCGGCCGATAGGCGCTGAAGGCGGGGTCCTGGCTGGCCGCTGCCGCCCGGGCAAGCATCAGGGTCAGTTCCGGCACGCGCTGGCAATGGCCGCCGGTATAGGGACTTTTGGCGTCGATGGCACCGGCCAGCAGTTGAATGAAGGCGTCCAGCAGCTGTTTTTGTCGGGCTTGCAGACGCTGGCTTTCGATGCACACGGCCGCCGCGCCGGACACCGCCTGGAGAAACGCAATGCGGTCCGGCCGCAGTTTGTCCAGATCGCTTTGCTCGCCGCTGTCGGCCAATAGCAACACCAGCAGGCCCACGGTTTCGTTGTGACGATTATGCAGGCGGATTCCGATCAGATGGACCCGGGGACTTTCCAGCGCGAGCAAGACTTTCTGTAGATCGCCCGCTTGCTCGAACCCCAGGTTACTGACGACGTTGTCGACGTTTGCCAGCTGCTGCAGCCATGGGGGGCTTAGCGGGTTTTCCAGTGAATGTCCGCGGATGTCGAAGGATTGCAGGTTTTCGGTGGTGTCATTGATGACCAGTCCGTGGGGTCCCATATGCCCGCCATCACCTTCGCGCAGATAGATCAGGCCGGCCTGGGCCTGACCGATTTTCACGGTTTCAAACAACACGCGTTCCAGCAGGGGGGCGAAACGGGTTTCGGCGCTGAGGCTGTCAGTGATCTGGAAGAAGCTCGCCAGCGTCTCTTTCATCCGTGCCATCGACACGCTCAGTTGGTCGACTTCGAGCACCGGCGAGCGACGGGAAAGCGGAAAATTGAAATCGAAACTGCGAATCGCATCGGCCTCCTGCACCAGGGCGCGCAAGGGTTTGACCAGCACTCTGGAGGTCAGCCAACCCAGCGGCACGCATAACAGCAGCGTTGCCAGGGTAATGAGCGCACCTTGCCAGCGCATCCGGTAAGCATCGACGAGCAGCTCGTCTTCCGGAACCAGCAGCGCCAGTTGCAGGCCTTGGGGGCCGCCTTCCTGCATGCTGCTGCGGGCCACGATCCACTGCCGGCCGTTGGCATCCAGGCGATTGCCTTCAGAGGAGTTGTTGAGCAACGCACCCAGACTGGGGCTCAGGTCCGCGGCCTTGATCAGCCGGGATGTCTGATCATCGATGATCAGTCTGCGGCTGTCGGGGTAGGCAATGGCATTGCCTTCGGCATCGAACAGCACGATTTCGGTATGAGGGGTCACGACGTGCTTGGCCAGGGTCGCGCTGAGTTCGGCCAGGGTCAGGTCGGCGGCCAGGATTGCCTTGTCGCCACTGCGTCGTGCCAGCGTCGTGCCAATGTCATGGGTGGAAAAAAAGATGTAGGGTTCGGTCGTAATCTGTTCATTGTCGCTACGGGCGCTGGTAAACCAGGCACGGCTGCGAGGGTCGTAGGTGTCGTTCAGGTTGTCCTGGCGACTGACGAGGGCCAGGTTACGGTCGAAAAACAAAGACTGGGAACGAGCCTGGCCGCTGCTGTCGTGCTCAATGCTCCAGACCTGGAAAGCCGCCATGTCCGGAGCCTTGACCAGGGCTTTGATTTCTGGGGTATGCAGCGGGCGGACCATGAAAAAGTCGCCGTTGTCGTAGCCCAGGTACAGCGACGCCAGATTGGGGTTGTCCTCGAGTGACTGGCTGAACGGTTCGAGCAGTGCCAGGCGGTGTTCCAGATCAGCGGACTGGCCCGCCGGATTGAGTGCCAGCAGGCTCAACAGGTGGCGAATGGGTTCATAGGTGGCGTGCAGGTCCAGCCGGACATCCTGCTCGATACGGTTGAAGAGTTTTTCACTGCTGGACAGTATGATCTGGGTCGTTTGCCGGTAGTTGAAAAGACCCAGCAGCACTCCGGTCAGCAACAACAGAAAGGTGAACATCACACTGATATGGACATGCAGTGGAAACCGGCGTGGATCCGTGCGCAGTGGGTCAGGCATTGCGGGTTTCTCCATGAGGGTCAACACACTGCCGAGGGTCCAAGCATAGTTAAGGCTCTGTCATTTTGCCTTCGTCGTAATGCTTGATCTGACGTAGTAACGCGTCCTCCAGCTCAAGCATGGTGCGCTCCATGGATTGGCAGCATCCGGCCACTTTTTCGCGATCGAAATCCTCATGGCAGGCGGCTTCAAGCGCCACGCAGCGGTCGATCAGAGGTGAAGCTTGCACTATTCGGGCTGCGCCTTTGATTTTGTGGGCAATGTCCTGCAGCGCCTGCGTATCCCCGGAGCTGGATAGCGATATCAGCGTTTGCAGATCCTGGCGGTTGCTGTTGACCAACTCGTTGAGCAATCTGCGGTTCAATATGGGGTTGCCCCCGGTCAGCAGTTTCAGCCCGTGCAGGCTGAACGCCGGGGCTGCATGGGTGGGCTCAATGTTTTCCATCCACTGGCTCAAGGCTCCGAGGCTAAGGGGTTTGAACAGACAGTCATCCATTCCGGCCTGTTTGCAGCGTTGTATTTCTTCCGGTTGGGCGTTGGCGGTGAACCCGAGCACGGTGCAGGGAGGGCGATGATTTTGACCTTCATGCCGGCGAATGGCACGGGCCAGTTCGTAACCGTTCATGACCGGCATGTTGCAATCGGCGATCACCAGATCAAACGGTTGGTCTTTCCATGCCTCCAATCCCTCCTGGCCATCGGCCGCGACAGTAAATCGATGGCCTAGAAATTCCAGTTGCTGGCAGGTGAGCAAACGATTGGCCGAGTGATCGTCGACCACCAGAACATTCAATGGGGTTGTGGCGACGACAATTTGCGTCTCGGCCAGCTGGGCAGATTGTTGCAGCGGCAACGCTTCCAGGTGCAGCAATACCTCCACTTGAGTGCCGACCCCCGGCTCGCTGCGCAATTGCAGACTTCCGCCCATCATCTCGCAGAGATTGCGGCTGATGACCAGCCCCAGCCCTGCGCCCCCCCTGGCCGATTGAATGGCGTTGTCGGCCTGGGCGAAGGGTTCGAACAGCCGGTATTGATCCTGTTCGCTGATCCCGATGCCACTGTCGTGAACCTGCACCCGCATTTGCACACGATCAGGCTGCATTGCTGGCTGCAGGTCGACAAAGACCCGGACCTGGCCTTGCTCGGTAAACTTGATGGCATTGCTGATCAGGTTGGACAGCACCTGCTTGAAGCGCAAAGGGTCCAGCAACACATCGAAAGTCGGGTTGGCCGAAGAAAACTCCAGCTTCAGTTCGAGTTCCTTCTGGCGGGCAAGACCATCGAAAATCCGTACGACCGAGGCCACCAGTTCACCCGGATTAACGCGCTCCGGGCTAAGGCTCAAGCGCCCGGATTCGATTCTGGCAATGTCGAGGATGTCGCCAATCAGTTCCAGCAACCCTTTCGCCGAGTTGTACGCGACATCGATGGCCGGACGTTCCGGGTGCCGATGCTCAAGACGCTTGAGTGTCAGTTCAAGCATGCCGATGATTGCATTCATCGGCGTGCGGATCTCATGGCTCATCGTGGCCAGAAACGTGCTTTTGGCCCGGTTGGCGTTATCGGCGTGTTCTTTCGCGCAGCGCAGATCATCGAGCAGTTGCCGACGTTCGCTGATGTCGATCCAGCCACCGATAATGCCTTGCACTTTCGCGCTGGAATCGCGGTAGGGGAGAATCCAGTGATAGATCGTCAGCCGCCGGCCACCAATGTGCAGTTCGCGATCGACGATCAACGGTCTGCCCTCGGTCACCACGCGCTGGTAGTCAGCCTGGTACTCCCGGGCTTCGAACACATTGCTCATCGACCCCTGCATGACGCTTTTGCCGATGACATCTTCACGCCTGGCGCAGAACGCTTGCAGGTAACTGTCGTTGCAACTTTGCAGTAGCCCCTGGCGATCACGTACATAGATCGGATGGGGCGTGCCATTGACCAGCGATCGCATGAACTCGAACTGATCGTTCAATGCGCGCTCGGCGGCCTTGCGCTGCTTGATCTGGCGTCGCATGTAGTCGTTCCACGCAATGGAAATCAGCAATAGCGCACCGGCACCGATGGCGATTTGGTAGAACAGTCTTTGATAGTTGCGCCAGGTGCTTTGCGAGGACGCCGAATAACCGCGCCATCGACTGTTGATGATGCCCAGTTCCTCCGGCGAGATGCTCAGCAGCGCCTTGTTCAGAATGGCGTTCAGCTCTTTGGCGTCCCGTGCAGTGGCAAGGGAGAACGCTGCCTGCTCGGTGCCGATGGTGGTGCTGATTTGCAATGTGTGTTCGAACAACCGCGACGAAATGAAGTAGTTGGCAATGACCAGTGAGTTCACCACGCCTTCGGCCTGACCTTCGGCGAGCATCTCTACGGCGCTGAAAGTGTCCGGGGTTTCGATCAGCTTGATCCGGGGAAACTCTCTGCGCAGGTAATCCCTGAGTGGATTGCCGCGGGCAATGGCCAGGCGCTTGTCCTGCAACTGCTCGAGGTTGGTCGGACTGTCGGCGGCTTTACGGGTCAGCAGGACGTAGGAATTTTCCAGAAAGGGGCGGGTAAAGTTCAGCTGGGACTGACGTTTGGCGCTGGGGAGCAACGCGGCGATCACATCGGCCTGGTTGTTTTTGATCTGTTTGATCATCTCGTCATCGTTTCGACTGCGCTGGATGTCAAAGCGCAAGCCGGTGCGCAGCCTGATCAGCTCAAGCAAATCCGCGCTGACCCCGCGAAAGTTGCCATTGCTATCGAAAAACGTCAGTGGCGCAAAGGCTTCGTTGACGACGACGCGCACTATCGGGTGATTTGCCAGCCAGCGTTCTTCCCTGTCAGTGAGTTGCAGCTTTTGATCGGTCAGCAGAATGTCGCTGCCGGCGCTCCAGCGTTTGGCGATGTTTTCTCGCTCACTGGAGGGGATGGCCTTGATCATCCTGTTGATGATGCCGAGCAGTTCGGGGGTGTTCCTGTTGACGGCAAAGCTGAAACCATGGGCTTCATGTTTGCCGAAGTTGGCCATCCGGATGTTGTTCAAGTACCCCTTGTTGATCATGTAGTGAGTTGAAATCGTGTCACCGAGAAACACATCCGCCTGATCGAAGGCAACGGCATTGATCGCATTCTGGTAGGACGGATAGGACGTGATGATCGCCTTTGGGTACAACGCCTTGACTTCCGCCAGCGGCAAATAGTGATACACCATGCTCAGGCGCAGTCCGGCCAGGCCATCGGTCAGAGATCGGGTTTCCCCTTCGCGGGTCACCAATACGGGTTGGTCGACGGCATAGGGTATGGACAGCGCAATCCCGGCAATGCCAGCCTCGAATCCATTGGCGGTTCCAAGCAGATCGACATCGCCGTTCTGCAGCGCAGCAATCGCTGCCCCTCGGGATTCGAAGCGCTGAACCTTGACCGGCAACCCGGTTGCTTTTTCCAGAAGACCAGCGTAGTCGGCGGTAAAGCCTTCATAGTCCTGACCACTGGTGGTCAGGTCGAAAGGGGGGTAGTCCGGGGCCGACGTGCCGAGCGTCAGTTGATTTTTGTTGTTTATCCATTGTTGCTGGGATTCATCCAGTCGAATCTCCAACGCGCCGATCTTCGAGCGACTGAGCAGCGTGTAGAGTTCATTGCCCGGTGCTCCGAACAACGAGGTGCTCACACATAGACCTGCGGTCACTTGAATCAGATAGACCTTCAAACGGCTGGGCATCCAGGTTCTCACACGAGTGCGTTACGTTTTGCCATCTCGATCAATTCAACCAGGGATTTGGCTTTGAGTTTCTGCATGAGGCGCTTTTTGTAGGTGCTCACGGTCTTGTTGCTCAGAAACATGCCCTTGGCGATTTCCTTGTTTGTGCGACCTTGGGCAAAAAGTTGAAGGACCATTAGTTCCCGATCGTTTACGGACTTGAACAGTTCCAATTCGATACAACGTGTTTCATCTCCGTGGATGGGATTCAAGGCCTCACTCGGGAAATAGTTGTAACCTGAAAATACCGCTTTTATAGAACTCACCAGTTCACTGATGTCCTCTTGTTTGCAGACATAACCCGAGGCTCCGGATTGCATGCAACGAATACCGAAGAGTGTCGGGCATTGTGCGGTCAGTACCAGTGTTTTAGGAGGATTGCTCATTGCGTTGAACCGGGACAGCACTTCCAGGCCATCCAGTTTTGGAATGCTGATATCGAGAATGACCAGGTCCGGCATGCATTCGCGAACCATTTGCATGGCGTCGACCCCATTGTCAGTTTCGCCGACGACTTTGTAACCTTCGTGTTCCAGCAACATTCGAACGGCAAGGCGGATAACCGGGTGATCGTCGACAATAAAAACGGAGTTCATAATCAAGTCCCATGCGAGCTCAAATAAAGCGCGCACCTTAGCTCAGTTACTTGAAGGGACGCATGAACGGACCGGGCTGTAGCAGCAATATAGGAGAAATCCTACAAATTAAGAGGAATGGGACTACGTATTAACTAGGTTTCTTGTTAGGAAGTCCGGGGAGGTCCGGCGGTTTTGTGCACTTTTCAAGGAGGTTGTTTGTAGGTTTTACGCTGTGCATTTGTCGGTTTTTTATATGTGCTTTTTGTTTATGTTGGTGCCAGGCTCAACAGGTCTATAAATTCAGATTGTTTCAACGGTTTTATCAAGTAACCCAATAATGGCAGCCCGTGTTCGTAGGCCGTTTTTACAAGTTCATCCAGTTCAGACGTCGTCAGGCTGCTCAGTATGATCGCCTGCCTGATCAGCCCTCGCTGACTGGCGAACCGGACCAGATCGAGTCCTGTGAGATCGGGCAGGCATTGATCGCATAAAAGGATATCGAATGGCTGTTCGACCCCGAGCATCTGCTGCATGGCGCTTCTGGCGCTGTCGGCGGTAGTCAGTCGGGTGAAGCCATAACTTTCCAGCAGGCATTGAGTGGCTATCAGTTGGAAGGGGTGGTCCTCCACCACGAGGATTCGTAGATCGTCTTCGGCCATGGTGCGTACTTCATCTGTCGAACAGAGGGAGGGCGATTGTTTCGCGAGAGTGTCGGGCAGGCGATCAGTTCGCTCGCCATGTGTTGTAGGGCGATTCGACGAGACTTGAGTGCTGTTGGAGGTTGAAGGGGGATCAGCCAAAACGAACGCCGTAATGGCTGATCAAACGAAGCATCTCAGTGGCTGGCACGGCCGGTCATTTCCAGGGCCATGTCACTGGCATAGCTGTCCGTCATGCCGGCGATAAAATCAATCATGCGCAAAAACGACGTGTGCAACGGGCCCTGAGGATCGGGTGCATTGTTACCCAGCAGATCAAGGATGCGGCGGCTTTTGAATGACGGGGTCCGACCGTTGTGCTGCTCCAGTGCTGCGCCGCAAAAGGCGTTGAGGAGGATTTCCAGCGTGGTGTAGGCGCCGATCTCGTGCAGGGTCTTGCGCTTGTCCTGGAAGATTTTCTTGCGGGCCATGTCCTTGGCGTTCAGCACGCAACGCTTGGCGGGCCCGTGCATGTGCTCCACCAGGTCACCGGGCAATGTGCCGGCCAGCAGTGCGTCCTGTTGTTCGACGAAGGCGCGGGCCGCGGCATTGGTCAAGTGTTCGATGGCCTTGCCGCGCAGGATCGCCAGTTTGCGACGGCGCGAATCGCCGGGACCGAGCTGGCGGTAGGTTTCCGGCAAGTCGTCGCCCACCAGGTCCAGCAGCAGGGACTCGACTTCGGCGTATTCCAGCAACTCCATTTCCAGGCCGTCTTCCAGGTCGATCAGCGCATAGCAGATGTCGTCGGCGGCCTCCATCAGGTACACCAGCGGATGCCGCGCCCAGCGTTGTTCTTCAAGTTGCGGCAGGCCGAGTTTATGGGCGATCTGCTCCAATAGTGACAGCTCGCTCTGATAACAGCCGAACTTGTGTTTCTTGTAGCCCAGCGAATCGGCGTGCCTGGCCGTCCATGGATACTTCAGGTAGGTGCCCAAGGTTGCATAGGTCAGTCGGGTGCCGCCGTCGAACTGGTGATATTCCAGTTGCGTGAGTACCCGAAAGCCCTGGGCGTTGCCTTCGAAATTCAGGAAGTCATTGCGCTCGGCTTCACTCATCGCATCCAGCCAGCCGCGGCCGGCGGCTTGCTGGAACCAGTGCCGGATCGCATCTTCACCGGAATGGCCGAAAGGCGGGTTGCCGATGTCGTGTGCCAGGCAGGCCGATTGCACCACCATTCCCAGGTCGCTGGGTTCGCACCAGTCGGGTAGGGCGTTGCGGATGGTTTCGCCGACCCGCATGCCCAGCGAGCGCCCCACGCAACTGACTTCCAGCGAGTGGGTCAGGCGCGTATGAATGTGATCATTGCTGGACACCGGATGGACCTGGGTCTTGCGCCCGAGGCGGCGGAAAGCCCCCGAGAAAATGATGCGGTCGTGGTCTTTGTGAAAAGGGCTGCGGCCGAGTTCTTCAGGGCTGTGCAGAGGCTTTCCGAGGCGTTCGCGGGTAAGCAGGGTGTGCCAATCCAAGGCGGGACTCTCCGTCAGGTGACTGATGGCCTAGCTTCCCGTTTCGCGTCATGACCTGCAAGCGGAACTACAACCCGGCGGCGTCGATATCGAGGTCACCTTGCAAGAACTTTTTTCGCAGGGGGCAATTGACCGGGCTGGCGCACAGGATCGCGCGCCCCCTCGATAGAGAGGGGGCATCCCGTCGACACTGCAGAGCGTAGCCAGAAGGAAACTGATCAGTCTTTGCGCGAAGAGCCCTGCATGATCAGTTTGATCAGCGGCCCCAGTGTGGTGCCGAGACGGATCAGCCGGGTCAAGCTGCTAAGGCCGCCACCGTTCTTTGCGCCCTTGCCAGTCAGAAAGCCCAGCAAGGTGACGGCGGCCACGCCCCAGAGTGGAGCGTGTTTGATGCCGAAACCGTCCTGCAGGTTCTGCGTCATTCCGCGCACGCGCCGCAACGGTTGCAGCAGTTGCGCGGATTCGTGGCGGATTTCCTGGCGGTGCATTTCCATGCGCAGGCGAATCAGGGCCTTGCGCATTTCCGTGCGTGAGCTGTTGTGTGGCAATTCAGGCAGGTTCATGGCAGCAGGCGCTCCCGATCGTTGGCCAGCTCTTCCAGCGTACCGTGGAAGGGCGAGGACTCATCGAAAATCGCTGCCCTCAAACGCATCGCGCAGAATAGGGCGGCGAGGGTGTAGAACACGCAGAGCCCGATGATGGCGGTCAGGCGATAGGTGTCCCAGAACACGATCAGCACCAGCGTCGACAGCCCTACCAGCAGCAGCAACGCAAACACCAGCGCCAGACCGGCAAACAGCAACAGGCTGACGGTGCGGGCTTTCTGTTCCTGCAACTCGATGCCGAACAGTTCGACATGGCTGTGCAGCAACCCCAGGAACGCAGCACCCAGGCGCCGCGATGAGGAGCTTGTTCCCGTCGCAGACGGGTCGGATTCACCGATCGACATATCAGCGCCGGCTGGCCAGCAGGCCGATCAGGAAACCCACGCCGGCCGCGATCCCGACCGATTGCCAAGGGTTGGCCTGGACATAGTCTTCGGTGGCGGTGACAGCAGCCTTGCCGCGTTCGCGCAGGGAGTCTTCGGTCAGCTTCAGGGTTTCACGGGCACGCAGGAGACTGTCGTGAATCTGCTCGCGCAACTCGTCGGCCTGGTCGCCGGCCAGGGTCGCGGTGTGCTCCAGCAACCGTTCGGTGTCACTGACCAGTGTCTGAAAATCGTTCATCAGGATTTCTTGAGCAGTCTTTGCCTGGATGCGGGCCATGGTGGATCTCCATAAGTGGCTTTCTGATGCGTTCGAGTATGAGCCTTCGGTGAAGGTTCAGTACAAATGACTGGTACAACTTTTGCTGTGTCGTGGTGCGCCGGTCCGCACCATTGCGCTATAGCCGGGCATGATTTCAGTAAAACCGTAGGACCAACAATCAAAAACTCGCGCAAACGTCCGGGTCACGTTTTTCCCGGACGGTGCCTGTGCACCAAGGCGGTTCAACGAGATCAGTTCTCTGATGCTTCGAAGCTGCAACTTGGTGCGTGGGTGGTGATCGCGAACTGCTTTGGTGCTTTTTTCTGCCATAAGGTCTGCCCATCCCATGGAAAATCTGCAAAGCGCCGTGGACACCCTGGTCCATAGCTCCAACACGCTGTTCATTCTGATCGGTGCGGTCATGGTACTGGCCATGCACGCCGGTTTTGCCTTTCTCGAAGTCGGAACCGTGCGACAGAAAAACCAGGTCAACGCCTTGTCGAAAATCCTCAGCGACTTCGCCGTATCGACACTGGCCTACTTCTTTATAGGCTATTGGATTTCTTATGGCGTGACGTTCATGCAACCGGCGGCCGTGCTCAATGCCGACCATGGTTATGGACTGGTGAAGTTTTTCTTCCTGCTGACCTTTGCCGCGGCTATCCCCGCGATCATTTCCGGAGGAATCGCCGAACGCGCCCGGTTTGTCCCGCAGCTGTGTGCAACCGCGTTGATTGTCGCGTTCATCTATCCGTTCTTCGAAGGCATGGTCTGGAATGGCAACCTGGGTTTGCAAGCCTGGCTGCTGGAACGCTTTGGCGCCGGTTTCCATGATTTCGCAGGTTCGGTGGTGGTGCATGCCATGGGCGGTTGGCTGGCACTGGCGGCGGTGCTGTTGCTCGGGCCGCGAAATGGCCGCTATCGCGAAGGTCGGCTGGTGGCGTTCGCGCCTTCGAGCATCCCTTTTCTGGCGTTGGGCTCGTGGATCCTGATTGTTGGCTGGTTCGGCTTCAACGTCATGAGTGCGCAAACCCTGCAAGGTGTCAGTGGACTGGTGGCGGTGAACTCATTGATGGCCATGGTGGGCGGTACGGTGGCCGCGCTGATCGTCGGGCGCAACGACCCCGGCTTTCTGCACAACGGCCCGTTGGCAGGACTGGTGGCGATCTGCGCCGGTTCCGACCTGATGCACCCGGTAGGGGCGCTGGTGACCGGCGCCGTCGCGGGGGCGTTGTTTGTCTGGTGCTTTACCGCCGCTCAGGTCAAATGGCGAATCGATGATGTATTGGGTGTCTGGCCGCTGCACGGCTTGTGCGGCGTGTGGGGCGGTATTGCCTGCGGCATTTTCGGCCAGAGCGCTTTGGGCGGGCTGGGTGGGGTCAGCCTGATCAGCCAGTTGATCGGCACGGCACTGGGCGTCACCGTGGCACTGGCCGGCGGGTTCGCCGTGTATGGCGTGATCAAGGCTCTGCATGGATTGCGCCTGAGTCAGGAGCAGGAGTATTACGGCGCAGACCTGTCGATCCACAAGATCGGCGCCGTGAGCCAGGACTGACACAGGTCTCATCATCGTCGGTGGCATCAGGCAGGAGACTCAATGGCTCGACGGTTTTTCGGAGCAGGCCTAGAATGGTCACTTCATTTTCTGGTTGAGCGCTCATGCTTCCCGAATGTCAGCTGTTCGGCACCCTTGGATGCCATCTCTGTGAAGTAGCCGAAGCCATGTTGATGGAGTTTGTCGAGCGCGGTCTGCTGGTGGAACTGGTGGATATCGCCGACGATGAAACCTGGTTCGCCGCCTACAGCCTGCGTATTCCGGTGTTGCGGCGGGTCGACACCGGCGCTGAACTGGGCTGGCCGTTCAGTGCCGATGAGGTGGTGGCGTTCTTGCGTTAAGTGGCTTTTGCGCCGATGTTGCTTCCCGCCTGTCGAACTTTGCGATTGATCCCCTTGGCTTATCCGGTACCGATCGGATACTGTATGCGCATACAGTTATTCGTGGTGCCTGCATTGCCGCTGCTGATTTTCGGCAGCGAGCAGACAAGCCCGGGCGTGAGAGGGATGAATCGTGGTCAATGTCGAACAGTTGAAGAACAGCGTGAACCGGATGTCTGCAGACGTCGTGAGTGAAGCCGTTCTTGAGTTGCGTCTGGATGGACTGGTGACCGAGGGCAAGACACCCTTCAACAAAACGCATTTCAATACCTGTTTCGCAGAAATCGAAGCCTTGTTTCAACGCGCGGGGTATCACCGGCAACTCGATGTCGTGGGTTATCAGGGGTTGTTGTACGCCCTCTATGACCCCGCTCGCTGGGAGGCGGTCGATGTATTGCGCTGGCTCAAGGAATACACCGAAGCGGCGGCGCGCACGCAGATCCCGGCTTGAGGAATCTTAGGGGGCGTTCTCAATTAGTTTTCACGCCGCGCCGGGCCTGCTGTTGTGCAGGGCAAGGCGCGAGAAGCGTGGTTTGGTCATTCCAAATAAGCTTCGAGCAACGCAGCCCTGCACAACAGCAGGCCCGGCCCTTCGGGTTGTGCCTTAAAACGGGCCAGGCTGCGTTGCAGGCCTTGGAAAGGGAACAACCATTTCCAGCGGCCTGCGCCTTGCCTGGCCCGCTTTAAGGCGACAACGCGACGGGAAAACTAATTGAGAACGCCCCCTAGGTTCATTCCCTCTGCTGTTGGATAATGCCGCCCTGCACTGAGGGTAAGAGCTTTCGTATGTCCACTTCTTCTTTTTCCGCGGCACACAGCCAGGCCAGTACGCTGTACTTGCCACCTGGCCCGTGGCAGACCGTTGTCGATTGCCTGTGCGAGCATTTCAGCGCCATCAGTCGTGAACAATGGCTGGACAGAATCGCCCGTGGACGGGTCCTCGATGGGCAGGGCAAGCCGATTGCTCTCGATCTGGCCTACCGGGAAGGTTTGCGGATTCATTATTTTCGCGAAGTGCCGGATGAAAAGCCGATCCCGGTGATCGAGTCGATTCTGTACGCGGACGAGCATCTGGTGGTGGCCGACAAACCGCACTTTCTGCCGGTGACGCCGGCTGGCGAATACGTCGAACAGACGCTGCTCAGGCGCTTGATCCGTCGCCTGGACAATCCGCATCTGGTGCCATTGCATCGCATCGACCGGCATACCGCAGGGCTGGTACTGTTTTCCGCCAATCCGCAGAGTCGTTCGGCTTATCAGTCGTTGTTTCCAACCCGGCAGATTGAAAAGCGCTACGAGGCCATCGCAGCGGCATTGCCTGAACTTGCTTTCCCGCGGGTTCATAAAAGCCGGCTGGTTGATGGCGAGCCGTTCTTCCGCATGCAGGAAGGGCCTGGGGCCTGCAACACCGAGACGGCGATCGAAGTCAGGGAGAAGCAGGAGAAGCTCTGGCGGTATGCTCTTTACCCGGTGACGGGCAAGAAACATCAGCTGCGGGTACACATGGCGGCGTTGGGCGCCGCTATCTGCAACGACCCGTTTTACCCCGAGGTGCTCAAGGATGCGCAGGATGACTACGCCAATCCTTTGAAACTGCTGGCTCAGGGGTTGAGGTTCATCGACCCGGTCACGGGCCAGGCGCGTGAGTTCGAGAGTGAAATCACCCTGCAATGGTGATCCTGAACGGCGCCCCTGAAGTGCTGTTCTTCAGGCATGAAAAAGCCCGCATCAAGCGGGCTTTTCTGTATCCGGCGGCACCCGATTACAGCTCCTTGACGGTACGCACCTGATCTTTGTTGATGCGGGTCTGTTTGCCATCGAGCTGTTCGAATTCGTAGAAGCCGGAATCCTTGTCGAACTCTGGCGTGTCGACGGCCTGGATTTCGCGACCGTCATTCAAGGTGATCACCGTAGGCGACGCGCAACCGGCGAGGGTGGCGAGGCCCAGTGCGAGCATGAAAGTGGCGAGGGTCCGTTGCATCATGAGTGTGTCTCCGAATAAGAATTCTTTGGTTAGTGAACTTGAGACGTGAACCGTCCGCGCAAGTTCCTGATCAATGTCAGTCTGACACAGTGTCATGACCGCTTACATGACCGCTTAATAGTTCCGGCGTATTGAGGTTGGCCAGCCGAGGGTCCTTGTCGGGGCATTGCAGCGCGGTCGCGCCGAGCTTGCGCATCAACCGGCCAGGGCTGCGCTCACCCTCGTTCCAGGCCTTTTCAAAGGCTGCCCGGTGCAGCACCGGAATCACACACAACAACGGCTCCCAGTGGTCATCGTGCCGCACCATCAGCGGCTTGTCCGGATTCAGGTTGGCGGTCTCGCGCATGGTGCCGATCAGCGCCGCATCGATGCCCGGAACGTCACAGGGCAGGACCAGCATATGAGTATGGCGAGCGGCTTCCAGGCCCGCCCGAATTCCCGCCAGGGGGCCGGGGAAGTCACCTTCATCGTCGTGGACCAACTGGTCGGCGTAGGGCGCATACTTCTCAAGGTTGCGGTTGCAGGAGATGATCAGGTCATCGGTCAGCGGGCGGGTCTTGCGATGCAAGTGAGCAATCAGCGGTTCGCCGCGCCAGTCCAGCAACCCTTTGTCCCGCCCCCCCATGCGTTGGCCGCGACCGCCCGCCAGGAGCAGAATGGAGCAGGGTGGCAATTGTGAATTCATGGTCATGGCAGGTCTCCATGGGAGCGGCGAAAAAACGGAGCGCTGTGATATAACACCGGGCTGTTTCTCCTACAACTGGACGAGCCTATGAAAGCCAAGGCTGATGTACCTTTCGCACCGCTGAACATTGCAGTGCTGACAGTCAGTGATACCCGCACGCTGGACACCGACACCTCGGGCCAGCTCTTTGTCGACCGTTTGACCGCTGCCGGTCATTACCTGGCAGCCCGGGTGTTGCTCAAAGATGACCTCTACAAAATTCGTGCGCAAGTCGCCAACTGGATTGCCGACGATGTCGTGCAGGTGGTGCTGATCACCGGCGGAACCGGTTTTACCGGGCGTGACAGCACACCGGAAGCTGTCAGCTGCCTGCTGGACAAGCAGGTCGATGGGTTCGGTGAGCTGTTCCGCCAGATCTCGGTTGCCGATATCGGTACCTCGACCGTTCAGTCCCGGACGTTGGCCGGTCTGGCCAATGGCACGCTGGTTTGCTGTTTGCCGGGTTCGACCAATGCCGTGCGCACGGGTTGGGATGGCATTCTGGCCGAGCAGCTGGATTCGCGGCATCGCCCGTGCAATTTCGTGCCTCACCTGAAACAGGCAGCGCCTTGTGAATCCCGTGGGTAAGCCGGGCAAGACCGGCAGCCTGATGCCTGTCGAGGAGGCGTTGGCACGCTTGCTTGAAATGGCCGAGGCCTCGAGGATTGTCGAGCGTGAACGCTTGCCGTTGGCGCAGGTGCAGGGGCGTGTACTGGCTGAAGATCTGCTGTCGACCCTTGATCTGCCGCCCTGGCCCAACAGTGCCATGGACGGGTATGCCTTGCGCCTGGCTGACTGGACGGGAGAGCCGTTGGTGGTCAGCCAGAAGGTGTTTGCCGGCCAGGCTCCCGATCCGTTGCAGCCAGGCACCTGTGCGCGCATTTTCACCGGAGCGCCAGTTCCCGCGGGTGCCGATTGCGTCGAGATGCAGGAAAACGCCGAGGTCCAGGCGGATGAGCGAGTGTCTTTCACGCAAGCCTTGACCCAGGGCCAGAACATTCGTCCGCAAGGCCAGGAAACGACCGTCGGCGAGCTGGTTCTGCCGGCAGGCACGCGGCTGGGGCCGATCGAGCAGGGATTGGCTGCCTCATTGGGCTGCGCCGGGCTGGAGGTGGTTCGCAAGGTCCGTGTGGCGGTGCTGTCGACCGGCGACGAATTGATTGAGCCGGGCCAGCCACTGGGTCCGGGACAGATCTACAACAGTAACCGGGTGTTGTTGTGCGGCTGGTTGCAGCGTCTGGGCTGTGAGGTTGTCGACGCGGGCATTCTTCCGGACGATCTGCAAACCACTCGTTCCCGATTGGGTGAGTTGAAGGATGTCGACCTGATCCTCTCGACCGGTGGCGTATCGGTGGGAGAAGCCGATTTTCTGGGTATCGCCTTGCGCGAAGAGGGCGAGTTGACGCTGTGGAAACTCGCCATCAAGCCCGGTAAACCGCTGACGTTCGGGCATTTCCGCGGTGTACCCGTGATTGGCTTGCCGGGCAATCCGGCATCGACCCTGGTGACCTTTGCCTTGTTGACCAGGCCCTATCTCCTGCGTCGTCAGGGTGTAAAGGAAGTCGAGCCGCTGAAGGTGCAGGTGCCGGCAGGGTTTGACTGGCCACAACCTGGCAATCGGCGGGAGTATTTGCGTGGACGGCTGGAAAACGGCAGGGCGACGATTTACAAAAACCAGAGCTCCGGCGTACTGCGCAGCGCTGCCTGGGCTGATGGACTGGTAGAAGTCCTGGAAGGTCGCACGCTGGTTCAGGGCGATAGCGTTTTCTTCATTCCGTTGAGCGAAGTCCTGAGCTGACCGCTTCGGCGGATTAGCCAAACAAGAGCCCGGTTGATTGAACCGGGTTTTTGCTTGATGGCCATTCAATGTGCCAGGAACAATGAAATGACCTGCTCGAAACGGCTATTGGCGATCCAGCCAAGGAGACCGAGGATCACGACCGTTCCGCAGGCGGAGTAGGCGAGCCTGTGCTTGATGGATTTGACGTCACCGCGGATGTCGTCCAGGTCCCTGCGTATGTGCTTGAGGTGTGTTTCCAGCTCGGTGACGCGAGGTTCCATATCATTTTCTCCCGTGGCTTTTGTGCTGGCCGGTAATCCAGGGTTTGGCCTTGCATGGCACGTCCCAGTGGTGTCCTGCGCAAGCCCCAAGGTCTACCAATTCGGATTTCCGGTCAATTGAGCAGATTCCTCATGTTTTGTAAGAAAAATCCTGCGTTGGGGGAATAAAGTTGCCTGACTGGAAATAATTGGTTTTCCGGCGACCTTTAACGGCGCCTGCGCGGTCAACATCTCCCAGATGCCATCCAAACCGGGGAGTGAAGCAATGAGCGATCGCAAGGCACTGTTGATTCTGCATGGCAAACAGGCACTCAACGAGGCGGTTCGCGCCGCTGTCGAAAGCCGGCGTGAGCAAGGCTGGGAACTGGCTGTTCGATTGACCTGGGAAGCCGGTGATGCGCAGAGACTGGTGGGCGAAGCGTTGGCGGCCGGTTATCGACAGATCATTGCCGGTGGCGGCGATGGCACCTTGCGAGATATCGCCGAGGCCATGGCGGAGCACTCGCAAAAAGCCAGCCTGGTACTGTTGCCGCTGGGCACCGCCAACGATTTTGCGCGTGCGGCGGGCGTACCCCTGCAGCCTGATCAGGCGATGGCGTTGCTGGATACCGCGCCGACCGCCATTGATCTGGGGGAGGTCGACGGGCAGATATTCCTGAACATGGCGACCGGTGGGTTTGGCAGCCATGTCACGGCGAACACCCCGGAGGACTTGAAGAAAATCCTTGGCGGTGCGGCGTACCTGTTCACCGGCCTGTCACGCTTCAATGAGCTGCATACCGCCTACGGTGAGTTGCAGGGACCGGATTTCCACTGGAGCGGCGATCTGCTGGCACTGGGTATCGGCAACGGCCGGCAGGCCGGTGGTGGGCGGGAATTGTGCCCACAGGCCCTGGTCGATGATGGTTTGCTCGACATCAGTATCCTGCCGGCACCGCAGGAGGTGGTCGGTACATTGAAAAACCTGCTGACCGAAGGTTTTGGCATCGACAACATGTTTATCCGTGCGCGCCTGCCCTGGGTCGAGATCAAGGTTTCGGAAGGGTTGTACATCAACCTGGATGGTGAACCGCTGGAAGGAGACAACCTGCGTTTTTCGGTGCGTCCAGCGGCGTTGCTCGTGCATCTGCCTGAGGATTCGCCGCTGCTACGGGCCAGTGAAGTGGCTAGTCATCAAGGCTGATGATGTGTTCACGCACGGCGAACAGCACCAGGCCGGCCACATCGTAGATCTGCAAACGCTTCATGATCTGCGAGCGGTGGGTTTCGACGGTCTTGACACTCAGCCCCAGGCCGTTGGCGATCTCTCGAGTGGATTTGCCGCGAACAATCAACCGCAGGATTTCCAGCTGGCGTGCCGTCAGGTTGTGCGAGTCGGCAGGTTCGGCCTGGTGCTTCTGATTTCGGGTCAGGGCCTGAGTGATCACTGTGTGGGCAATGGCCGGGCTCAGATAGCGCTCGTTGTTGCGCAGGGCGTCCAGCGCGTGTTCGAGTTCGGTCGCCGTGGTGTCCTTGAGCAGGTAGCCGTGGGCGCCGGACTCCAGGGCCTGCATGATGAGGGCCGGGTCGGTGTGCATCGACAGGATCAGGACCTTGCTCTGCGGGCGCACCCGCTTGAGCTGTTGCAAGGCTTCGAGGCCGCCGGTCTGGCGCATCGAAATATCCAGCAGGACAATATCCGGGGACAGATGCCCGACCATTTCGAGCAACTGCGAGCCGTCATTGGCCTCACCGATGACGGCGTAGCCGGGCAGGTCCATTACCAGGGCGCGCACGCCAGCCCTGATCAGCGAGTGGTCATCCACCAGTAGTAAATTACAAGTCAATGCATAACCTTATTCGAACTGGCCCGTTCGAGCGCACGGGGCGCCCAGGGAAATAGAGCTTCGATTTGCGTGCCTTTGCCCGGCTCGCTGATAACGGTCAACGTGCCGCCCAGTTGATCGATCCGTTCCGACATCCCGGCCATACCGCGTTGCCCTTCGCGACCTGGGTCTGTGGCGGGTGCGAAGCCCTGACCATCATCGCTGATCTGCAACCTCAGGCCTTGGGTCTGGCGCTGCAGGCATACCCGCAGGTTTTTGGCCTGGGCATGTCGCAGGATGTTGGTGACCGCTTCCTGGGTAATGCGAAAAGCCGCCACGGCCATTTCCTCCGGTATGCCGGTCAGGCGTTGCTGGCATTCCAGGCTCCAGTGCACCGGGGTGTTGGCCAGGGTCTTGAGCAGGTGTGCCCGCAGACTGGCTTCCAGCCCGAGGCTGGTCAACTGTCGTGGATTGAGAATGGCGGATACGTCACGAACTTTGGCCAGGGTTTCTTCCAGCGTGTCGCACAGGACCGTGCATTGTCCCTGGAGCTCTTCGGGCATCCGGCGTTTGAGCCAGTCACTTTGCAATTTTGCGGCGGTCAGCAATTGACCGATGTCGTCATGCAGTTCGCGGCTCAGTCGGTGACGCTCGTTTTCCTGGACCTGCAACAGCCGGTCGGCCAGCTCCTGAGGCTGGAATTTGATCGACTTGCGTGAGAGGCAGTACTGCACGGCAACACTGGTCAGCGCTGCAATGTTGAGCACCAGCAATGACAGGGGCAACGGAATGGACAATCCATGGACCAGCAAACTGCCGAGGGTCGAGCAGGCGCATAGCAACAGCGTGAATCTGCGGGCATTTTCCCGGGAGGGCGGCCACTTGGCGATTGACTTGAGGCTGGCGTACATAGCGGATGGAGCCAATGGATGTTCGCTGCGGGCTGACCGGTCATGCTGGCTGACAGGCCCCTGTTTTTTATGTGGAGCGCCGACGAGTTCGACTGCGATCACACAGCCATAAATTGGCGTCAACTAACAGGCGGCATAGTAGCACTTAAGATACCGTTGGTCGCGTCCGTATACATGTCCGAAAAGTCAGGAATCCAGTCGTTTAGAAGATGCTTCCATAATGGGGCAAGTTGGCTGTTGCCGCGGCAAAATGCCGATAGCCCCGGGGAGTTGCTGTTGATACCAGGCAATACCTGATCAAGGCGGGTGCGCAATGTCGATGGACAATAATGATTGTTTTAAAAATGTCGCTTATAGCTATGAATTATTCATTTGCGACATATGCGCACTCAAGTAACAGTGCGGTACTGATAACCAAACCACGCCATACGGCATAGTTGGATCAGTTCAAGCCCGTCGTTCCGAATAGGGCACGAGGGTGAGCGGTCTGGAGTTGACTGGTGGCTGAAACCGGCTTTGCCCGACCTGGAAGGCAAAGGCTTCGATAAGGGTGGCCTGCTCGCTGTCGTCGAGGCTGAGCTGCCCGGTGGTCTGGTCGATGAGTTCGAGTTGCCAGGCAATCAGGGTCAGACAGTCTTTCAGGGCGCTCAGCGCCTCGTCGTGCAGGCTCATGGTGTGCTGCGCGTGGTTCAGTAACCCATGAATATGCAGCGAAAACTCAGACACGGCCGCCAACGCCAGGGCATCGGCCTTGTTGGCCAGCTTGAGCAGCGTGCTCAGCATGCAGTCGATAGCGTCCTTGTCATTGCTGATCAACTGCAGATGGCTCAGGCATTCCTCGGTCTTGGCCAGGAGTGTTTCAGCCTCGACGAGAAACTCCGGGAGCCGCTGGGCCCACTCTTTACGGTCGTTCGGCATACTTATCTCCACAACGTCATGTCAAATGAGGGGATAGCGTGTGTGTCGACGAGGGCGTTCGGAACCCCGGCATTGCCGAGTCGTCGGGTGAACGAACGGCGGCTGGCCCGGAGACAGGCTGGGAAACCGAGAAGGTGGTTGGCCACTGGCTTGCGATCGCACACAAAAGCCTGACTCCGTTCATGCAATGAGAATGGCGTCACATTAATGGCTATTGGATATTGCGAATATCAGGTTGCACCTGATTGTTGATAGGGGAATCCCTTACGCAGCGGAACCTTTCGCAAGAACCGGGGTCGCGGCGCAGAAGTGCAGCAGATGTAATCACGCCGCCAGTAAAGCATGATGTTAATGTGACATCAATGCCTGTGCGTGGCATTTTAGAGAGGGTCAAGCTTCGGCGAAAACAGCCGATAACCTTCTCTAAGTGAATTCATCCGAATAAGACCAGGAGTCATTGATGGCCGGCATTCTCGACACGGTAGACCAACGCACGCAACTGGTGGGTGAGAATCGCCTGGAAATTCTCATGTTCCGGCTCGCCGGACGGCAATTGTTCGCGATCAACGTCTTTAAAGTACAGGAAGTCCTGCAGTTGCCAAAGCTGACGCTGATGCCGCAGCGCCATCCTTTTGTCTGCGGCGTGGTCAATCTGCGCGGCCAGACCCTGCCGGTGATCGACCTGTCCCAGGCCATCGGCATGCGTCCGTTGGTGCCGGGGCCTGGCAGCACGATTATCGTCACCGAATACAACCGTTCGGTGCAGGCCTTCCTGGTCGGTGGCGTGGACCGGATCGTCAACATGAACTGGGAAGCCATCCTGCCGCCACCGAGCAGTGCCGGTCGCCAGCACTACCTGACGGCCATCAGCAAGGTCGATGATCAACTGGTGGAAATCATCGACGTCGAAAAGGTCCTGGCCGAAATTGTCCCGTACAACGCCAAGGTCTCCCGTGACAAGCTCGAAGATCCAGTACTGGAACGCGCCCGTGGCCGTGAGGTGCTGCTGGTGGATGACTCGAACGTGGCCCTGGCGCAATTGCGCGATACCCTGGGACAGCTGGGCGTGAAGATGCACATCGCCAGCGACGGATTGAAGGCCTTGAACATGCTCAAGGCGTGGGCCGACACCGGCGTGGACATGACCGAGAAACTGCTGATGGTCTTCACCGATGCGGAAATGCCGGAAATGGATGGCTATCGCCTGACCACCGAAATTCGCAACGATCCGCGTCTGCGTGGCTTGTACGTGGTGCTGCATACCTCTTTGTCCGGCAGCTTCAACGATTCGATGGTGAAAAAGGTCGGCTGCGACAATTTCCTCTCCAAATTCCAGCCGGACAAACTCGTCGACGTGGTACGTCAGCGTCTGATGCTTGACGAAGTACCGGCCTGAGCGGGTCTGCACAACTGTGGGAGCGGGCTTGCTCGCGAAGTGGGAGTGTCAGTCGATGACTGTGCCAACTGTCACACCGCTTTCGCGAGCAAGCCCGCTCCCACAAGGGTTGTGGTGTTTGGTTGTCAGTCTTTGATTCGATCATCAAGCTCGTATAGGGTGGCGTTTTGCCTAAAAGGGAGCTGGCCATGTTGCGTCTGAGCGCGCTGTATCGTTATCCGTTGAAGTCCGCCAAGGGCGAGACGCTGCAACAGATCGGTCTCGATAAACTGGGTCTGGACGGCGATCGCCGCTGGATGCTGGTGGATGAAGCCAGCGGTCGTTTCCTGACCCAGCGTGCGGTGGCGCAGATGAGCCAGTTGTCGGCGTTGTGGAATGCCGAAGGCGGCTTGACCCTCCGTGCGCCGGGCCATTCGCCGATCGACATTGCCTTGCCTGGTAGCGATGCAGAACTGCGTGGCGTGACGATCTGGCGCGATACCTTGCGGGTCCCCGATGCAGGCGATGCAGCTGGAGCCTGGGTCAGCGAATTTATTGGTAAACCGACACGTCTGGTGCAAGTGCCGCTGGATCGGGCGCGGATGACGGAGGCGGGCTACGGCAAGGATGACGACCAGGTGGCGTTCGCCGATGGCTATCCGCTGTTGCTGATCGGCCAGGCCTCTCTCGAGGACTTGTCGAAACGGGTCGGACGTCCGTTGGAGATGCTGCGTTTCCGGCCCAACCTGGTGATCGAAGGCAGTGAAGCCTTCGCCGAGGACGGCTGGAAGCGTATCCGCATCGGCGATGTCGAGTTCCGCGTGGTCAAGTCCTGCTCACGTTGCATCCTGACCACCATCGACCCGCAAACCGGCGAGCGCAGCGACGACCGCGAACCCCTGGCAACCTTGCAGAAATACCGTTCGCAGGCGGACGGCGCGATGTTTGGCCAGAACCTGGTGAACGACGGCAACGGTCGACTCGAGGTCGGCATGCCGGTGGAGATCCTCGAATAATTTTGCGCAGAGCAAAAAATGCCCGTGTCGAAAAACACGGGCATTTTTATTGCGCTGACCTTTATTTCGGCAAAGCCTGCGGGTTTAGCCGCGGTATTCACACAGGTAAGCGGTGTCGACGGCCACTTTCAACTGAAACTTGCTGTTGGCCGGCACGTTGAACTGGCTGCCGGCGGCGAAGGTTTCCCAGTCGTTGCTGTCTGGCAGTTTGACGGTCAATGCGCCGCTGACCACGTGCATGATTTCACGCTGGCTGGTGCCGAATTCGTATTCGCCCGGAGCCATGACGCCGATGGTCGCTGGACCTTCTGCGGTGCCAAAGGCGATCGACTTGACGGTGCCGTCGAAGTACTCGTTGACTTTAAACATGGGCGATTCCTCGAAAAGGGCTAAAAAGGGCCGGCCAGTATGCACAAGGCCCTGAGTGTCGTCACCTGTCTAAAGCGGAAGAACCAGTGGCAGCAGGCGTGCGGTATTGCGCGCATCTTCCAGCGCCCGGTGTTGCTGGCCGGTGAACTGCAGTCCGGCCAGTTGCAGGGCGCCGTTGAGCCCCAGCGGGCGTTCCAGGCGCCTGGCCTTGGCAAAGCGCTGTTTGAGGTTCATATGGGGCACGTTGGCCAGCACACTGGCGAGCCCCAGCCGCTGCCATTCCTGAAGCAGCTGTTTGCGATCGTAGTCGCCCCAGCTGACCCAGCCTTCAAGTCGCGTGTGGTGATGGCCGAGCCAGCGTTCAAATGCCGGCCAGACTTCGCCCAGCGGTTGCGCCGCATCGATGTTGGCTTGGGTGATGTGCGTCAGCTCGCGGCAAAACGGCGTCAGCAACGGCCGCCGCAAGGGGCGGACGAAGCGCTGGAACTGGTCCAGTTCGCGTCCCTTGCGGTCCACCAGGGTGGCGCCGATTTCAATGATTTCCATATCCGTTACGGGCCATCCACCCTCATCGGTGGTGGCCTCCAGATCAATGACCAGCCAATGAGGCATTGCAGGGTTCCTGGTATCCGCGTCCTGTAGGGTTTGAGCGTAGCCAAACCCGGCGGTTCCGCCTAGCGCCTTATTCGACCTCCAACAGTATCTGCCGGTTTTTCACCTGATCCCCGACTTTGACCTGCAAGCGTTTCAGGACACCGTCGATACCTGATTTCAAGGGGTGCTCCATTTTCATCGCTTCCAGTACCACTAGCAGCTGACCCTTGGTGACCGGGCTGCCCTCATTGACCAGGACGTCGACAATCGCACCGTCCATCGGGGCCTTGAGGGTGCCGCAACTGACACTGGCCCGGCTGGAAACCTGTGCCTGAGTGCGATCGGCAAACTGCAGGCTGCCCGGCCGGCTGAACAACCAGAGTTGGCCTGTCTCCAGGCGATAGGCGTGGCGCTGGCGGATGCCATCGATTTCGAGGGTGGCCCAGCGTCCGTCGCAGTGGAGGACCTTCAGCTCGAGGCAGCGTTCGGCGACCTGAATGCGCAATGGTTCACCCGGGATTGCCTGCAACGTCACCACCCAGTCCTGATCCTCAAGGCCGATGCGATAGTGCAGGGGCACGCTGGCATTGTTGCGCCAACCGCCCAGCGGGGCGGGATGAGCCTGTGCCGAATCTTGATAGAAGAGGGCGGTTGCGATGGCCAGGTGTTGCGCGTCCGGGGCATGAGACTGCAGACAGGCAGGGTCGGCAAAGTGCTGGGCGATGAACCCGGTACTGAAGTCACCGCTGGCGAACTGCGGGTGCTCCAGCAGGCTGGCGAGCAAACGCTGATTGCTTTGCACCCCCAGCAGCACGCTGTCTTGTACCGCTCGCAGCAATTTGCGCCGGGCCTCCTCGCGGGTGGCGCCGTGGGCGATGAGCTTGCCGAGCATCGGGTCGTAGAAGGGACTGATGAGCTGACCTTCGATCAGGCCGTGGTCGATCCGCACGCCCTCCTGCATTCCCGGTTCCCAGGCAACGACGCGACCGGTTTGCGGCAGGAAACCCTGGGTCGGGTCTTCGGCATACAGGCGCACTTCCATGGCGTGGCCCGTGAGTTGCACCTGTTCCTGGCGCAAGGGCAGTGGTTGCCCTTCGGCGATGTTCAGTTGCCAGGCCACCAGGTCCAGCCCGGTGATCAATTCGGTCACCGGGTGCTCGACTTGCAGTCGGGTGTTCATCTCCAGGAAATAGAACTGCCCGCGGGCATCCAGCAGAAACTCCACGGTGCCCGCGCCGACGTAATGTACTGCCCGGCCGGCCTTGAGCGCTGCTTCGCCCATGGCCTGCCGCAGTTCAGTCGTCATCACCGGGCAGGGGGCTTCCTCGATGACTTTCTGGTGCCGGCGCTGCACCGAACAATCGCGCTCGCCGAGGTAAATCAGGTTGCCATGCCGGTCACCGAACAGCTGAATCTCGACATGACGGGGTTCGATCAATGCCTGTTCGAGAATCAGTTCGTCGCTGCCAAATCCGTTCAGGGCCTCGGAGCGCGCCGTGCGAATCTGTTCCAGCAGGTTGCCGGCTTCGTGCACCAGGCGCATGCCGCGTCCACCGCCGCCAGCGCTGGCCTTGATCATCAACGGATAGCCGATGCGCGCGGCTTCGCGGCTCAGGGTGGCGTCGTCCTGTTCGGCGCCTTGATAGCCTTTAATGCAGGGCACACCGGCTTCGATCATGGCGATCTTCGACAGGCGCTTGCTGCCCATCAGTTCGATGGCCTCGGGGCTGGGGCCGATGAAGGTGATGCCGGCATCCTGGCAGGCGCGGGCAAACCCGGCGTTTTCCGAGAGGAAACCGTAGCCCGGATGGACCGCATCCGCGCCCGTGCGCCGGGCGGCGTCGAGGATGGCCGGGATGTTCAAATAAGACTGTTGCACCGCGGCCGGACCGATGTTGACTGCCTCGTCGGCCATCTGCACGTGCAAGGCATCGGCGTCGGCATCGCTGAACACGGCGACCGTGCGATAGCCCAGCGCCTGGGCCGTGCGCTGGATGCGGCAGGCGATTTCACCGCGGTTGGCGATGAGGATTTTCTTGAGTCCGGGCATGGGAGGTGTCTCTCAGGTTGTGCGGTGTTTGTTCGGGCCTCTTCGCGAGCAAGCCCGCTCCCACATTTGAAATGCATTCCAGTGTGGGAGCTGGCTTGCCAGCGAAGCTTTTCAGGAGGCCCAACCCGGTTTGCGTTTTTGCACGAAGGCCATCGTTCCCTCGACGCCTTCTGCTCCGGTCACCGCTTCGCTGAACCATTCGGCAGCCTGATCCAGCAGGGCATCCGACGGTTGTCCGGCACTGGCCAGCAAGAGTTTCTTGGTAGCCGCATTCGCCCCTGGCGCACAACACAAGACATGGGCCAACACCTCATCGAGACGCTCGGCCAGGGCTTGCGGATCATGCTCGACAAAATGCACCAGCCCCATGCGCCGTGCTTGGTTGCCATCAAACCGGGCCGCGGTCAGGGCCAGTCGCCGGGTCTCGGTCAGGCCGATGCGCTGGACCACGAATGGCGCGATCTGCGCCGGCAGCAGACCCAGGCTGGTTTCCGGCAGGCCGAATTGCGCCTGGTGATCAGCCAGGGCGATATCGCTGACGCAGGCCAGGCCGAGACCACCGCCGAGTACCGCGCCTTGCAGCACCGTGATCACCACTTGCGGTGCGTGTTGCACCTCTTGCAGCAACGCGCCGAACACCCGGTTCAGGTCCCGGTGCGCAGTGGGGCCCTGAGCGCGGGCGTTGGCCATGTCCTTGATGTCGCCGCCAGCACAGAAGTGCCCGCCGACGCCACCGATCACCAGCGCGCGAACCCCTGGTTTATCGCGTACCGCCGCCAGCACCGCGCGCAACTCGGCGACCATTTGCAAGCTCATCGCATTGCGGCATTCCGGGCGGTTGAGGGTGACGTGCAACACGCCGTTGTGCAGTTCCAGCAGCAAGGTCTGGCAAACCGGCAGGTTGTTCATTTCTTTTTCCCCGGCAGGATGCCCATCAATTTGCAGATGATCCCCAACATGATTTCGTCGGCGCCGCCGCCAATCGACACCAGCCGCACATCGCGGTAAGCACGGGCCACCGGGTTGTCCCACATGAAGCCCATGCCACCCCAATATTGCAGGCAGCTGTCGCTGACTTCGCGGCCCAGCCGCCCGGCCTTGAGCTTGGCCATCGAGGCCAGGCGCGTGACGTCCTGGCCTTTGACGTATTGCTCGGTGGCCTGATAGACCAGCGCCCGCAGGCATTCGATTTCGGTTTGCAGCTCCGCGAGACGGAAGTGGATGACCTGATTGTCGATCAGCGCATTACCGAAGGTTTTGCGCTCCTTGCAGTATTCGATGGTGCTGTCGACGCAATATTCCAGGCCTTTGATCATGTTGGCCGCGCCGAACAGGCGCTCCTCCTGGAACTGCAGCATCTGCATCATGAACCCCGCGCCTTCATGACCGATGCGGTTGCGCTGCGGTACGCGCACGTTGTCGAAAAACACCTGGGCGGTTTCCGAACTGCGCATGCCGAGCTTGTCCAGGTGCGAGCTCAAGCTGATGCCCGGAGTCTTCATCGGCACCATGATCAGCGACTTGTTGATGTGCGGCTTGTCGTCCGACGTATTGGCCAGCAGGCAGATGAAGTCGGCGCTCGGCGAGTTGGTGATCCACATCTTGCTGCCGTTGATCACGTAGTCGTCGCCGTCCTTGCGTGCGGTGGTTTTCAACCCGGCGACGTCAGAGCCGGCACCGACTTCGGAAACACCGATGCAACCGACCTGCTCGCCGCTGATGGCCGGGCGCAGGAATTCCTCGCGCAGCTCATCGGAGCCGAAACGGGCCAGTGCCGGCGTGCACATGTCGGTCTGCACGCCGATGGACATCGGGATGCCGCCGCAATGAATGGTGCCGAATTCTTCGGCGGCGACGATCGAATAGCTGTAGTCGAGCCCCATGCCGCCGAATTTTTCCGGCTTGGATATCCCCAGCAAGCCGAGATCGCCGGCCTTGCGGAAGATGTCGTGGATGGGGAAGCGCCCGGCCTTTTCCCATTCCTCGACGTGCGGGTTGATCTCGTGCTCGACGAATTGGCGTACGGTGCGGCGCAGTGCTTCGTGTTCCTGGGTGAAGATCATTTTTATTGTTCTCCTTGAGCCGGCCTAGAGCCGGGCTACGCCAAAACTGTTGGCTTGCAATGGCCGCACCTCGGCCTCGTGACAGATATCCAGCAAGTAACCGAGCAAGGTCCGGGTATCACGCGGGTCGATCAAACCGTCGTCCCACAGATTGGCGCTGCCGTAGAGCGCCGTGGACTGGCTGTCGAGTTTCTGCGCGGTGACCTGTTCGAGCATGTCGAGCATTTTCGGATCGGGCACCAGGCCGTCCTTGGCCTGTTTGGCCTCGGTGACGATGCGCAGCACCTTGCCCGCTTGTGCGCCGCCCATCACGGCGGTGCGGCTGTTGGGCCAGGCGAAGATGAAGCGCGGGTCGAGACCGCGTCCACACATTGCATAGTTGCCGGCACCGTAGGAACCGCCGACGACTATGGTCAGCTTCGGCACCCGGGCGTTGGCCACCGCTTGAATCATTTTCGCGCCGTGTTTGATCACGCCCTGCTGTTCGGATTCGGTGCCGACCATGAACCCGGTGGTGTTGTGGAAAAACAGCAACGGCGTCTGGCTCTGGTCGCACAGCTGGATGAACTGCGCGGCCTTGCTCGCACCCTTGGGCGTGATCGGGCCGTTGTTGCCGATGAAGCCACAGGCGCGTCCCTGAACTTTCAGGTGACCGCAGACGGTCTGCTGATCGAACTCGCCCTTGAACTCGAGAAAGTTCGAAGCGTCGGCAATCCTGGCGATGATTTCGCGTACGTCGTAGGGCTTTTTCGGGTCATCCGGGATCAGGCCGAGCAGTTCGTCGATGGGGTACAGCGGCTCCTCCCAGCGTCGATCGGGGAGTGGTGGCAGCTGCTCGTTCCACGGCAGCAGGCTGACAATCTCGCGTACCTGACGCACACCGTCGGCATCGTTTTCAGCCAGGTATTCGGCGGTACCGGCAGTTTGTGCGTGCATCTCGGCGCCACCCAGTTCTTCATCGGTCGCGACTTCGCCGGTGGCGGCCTTGAGCAGGGGCGGCCCGGCGAGAAACAGCTTGGCCTTGCCGCGCACCACCACCACGTAGTCCGACAAACCCGGCTGATAGGCACCGCCCGCCGTGGCCGAGCCGTGCACCACAGTCACCTGCGGCAAACCCATGGCCGACATCCGCGCCTGATTGGCAAAGCTGCGCGCGCCTTCGACGAAAATCTCCGCCGCGTAATTGAGGTTGGCGCCGCCGCTTTCGGCGAGGGTGATCACCGGCAGTTTGTTTTCCATGGCGATCTGTTGCAGGCGCAGGGATTTCTTCAAGCCGCTGGGGGAGATGGTCCCGCCCCTGATTGCGCTGTTGTTCGCCACCACCAGCACGCGCACGCCAGACACATAGCCGATACCGGCAATCAGGCCGCCACCGGCAGAGCTGCCGTCCTTGTCGTCGTGCAGCTTGTAGCCGGCCAGGCTCGCCAGTTCGAGAAACGGCGCGCCGGGATCCAGCAGCAGATTGAGGCGCTCGCGGGGCAATAACTGACCGCGTTTTTCAAACCTGGGTTTGGCTTCGGCGGCCTTGTCCAGCAGGTTCTGTTCGAGCACGCGGACTTGTTCGATGGCGCTCAGCATTGCCTTGCGGTTCTGGGCGAACGGCTCGCTGTGGGGATCGAGTTGCGACTGAATCACCGGCATGGGTTATTCCTTGTCCTTCAACACGTCGGGTATGTAGGCGCGGTGGAAACCGTTGTACGACTCGCTGTTGGTCGCCTTGTGGATCGGCCAGGCGCGCCCGCCGAGGCTGGCGGCGCCATCGATGCGCAGGGTGCTGCCGCTGACGAACGCCGCAGCCGGGCTGAGCAGGAAAACGATCGCCGCGCTGACTTCCGATTCGGTGCCGATGCGCTTGAGCGGTACGTGTTCGCGCAACGTCGGGATCACGGCCTTGAAGGCGCCTTCGTAGGTGTCCATGCCGCTGGAGGCAACCCAGCCCGGCGCCACGGCGTTGACCCGCACGCCGGCATGACCCCATTCGTACGCGGCGGTCTTGGTCAGGTTGTCCATGCCCGAACGTGCCGCGCCGGAGTGGCCCATGCCGGGCATGCCGCCCCACATGTCGGCGAGCATGTTGACGATGGCGCCACCGTGCTGGCTCATGGACTGGTTGAACACTTCCCGGGCCATCAGGAAGCCGCCCACCAGATTGGTGCGCATCACGGTTTCGAAACCCTTCTGATTGATCGAGGCCAAGGGCGACGGGTACTGCCCGCCGGCATTGTTGACCAGGCCATGGATCGGTCCATGCTTGCGAATGAGCTCGCTGACCAGATGCGTCACCGCTTCTTCCTCGCGGATATCGCAAACGGCCCAGTCGGCCTTGCCACCGTCTTCGGCGATCTCTGCCGCAACGGTTTTGAGCTTGTCGGCCTTGCGCCCGACCAGCAACACATGGGCGCCGAGGGCCGCCAGTTCGTGGGCGGTGCAGCGGCCGATGCCGCTGCCGCCACCGGTGACGATGATGTTTTGGCCGGCAAACAAATCGGCTTTGAAAATCGAATCGTAGGCCATGGCGGCATTCCTCTAGTTGAACTGGTCGGCGATGCGCTGCGGCACCGGGATCTGGATTTCCAGCAGTTGCTGGGCGAAGGCCTTGCCTTGCGGGTCGATGCGCAGGCTGGCGACACCGCCGCCGCCGAGGGCGTTTTCCAGCAGGAAATTCAGGCTGTGGCTGACGGGCAAGTACCAGCGTTCGACCCGCCCGTGGAGGGGATCGAGGACGTGGCCCATCCAGTCGACGATCACTTCCGGGGTCAGGGCTTCGGCGATCCATGGCAGGAATTCGGGATCGCGCGCCATGACGCCGATGTTGCTGTGGTTGCCTTTGTCGCCGGAGCGGGCGACCGCCAGCTTGACCAGGGCCACGCTGGCGTCGGCCTGGCCAGTCGGCTTCGGCGCAACGAACGGGGCTGGCAGGTCCAGCGGGTCGAGCGTATCGAGGGCGGGCAGGGCACAGGGGTGGCGCCGGCCCATGAAATCAATGTCCAGCGTGCAGGCGGTTTTGTCGATGAGGAACGAGAACAGTCGGATCAGCGGATACACCGTCGGACGACCACCGACAATGCCGGTCAGCCCTGGCGCCATGCCGGTGGCGGCCTGGGCAATCTCCCGGGAGAACAGGATCAAGGCCTGCTTGTCCGGATGGCGCACGGCGAGTTTGATCACCACTTCGCGGCTGTCCTGCCGCTGGCCGTGGGGGCCATAGGTGGCCTCGCTGCCCAGCAACTCGATATTCACCTCGCTGTACGGCGCCCAGCCGCGCTGGCTGAACATTTCCGAGGTCTTATTGATGATCGCCGCGCTGACCCGCCGCGCCTTGTCGACGGCATCGATGCCGGCAATCAGGCAACTGGCGGTACAGCGAAAACCATCGGGATACGTGGCGCTGACCTTGTATTGAGCCGTCGGCGGCAGGCCTTTGGCGCCGTGCACCTGCACCGCGTTCTTGCCTTGTTGCAGCAGTTTGACCTGAGTGAAGTCGCACACCACGTCGGGCAGCAGATACGCGCGCGGATCACCGATTTCATAGAGCATCTGTTCGCCCACCGTCAGCGGTGTGACCAGCCCGCCGGTACCTTGCGGTTTGCTGACGATGAACTGGCTGTCGGCGCTGACTTCAACGATGGGAAAACCGATGTGTTCGTAGTCGGGCACGTCGCGCCAATCGGTGAAGTTGCCGCCCGTGCACTGGGCGCCGCATTCGATGATGTGCCCGGCCAATGCGGCCTGCGCGAGCTTGTCGTAGTCGTGCCACGACCAGCCGAACTCATGCACCAGCGCGGCGCTGACCACCGCACTGTCGACCACGCGCCCGGTGATGACGATGTCCGCGCCCAGACGCAGGGCTTCGACAATGCCGGGTGCGCCGAGGTAGGCATTGGTCGAGACGCACCTCGATGGCAGGGGCGCATCGCTGAACATTTCATGAATGCCTTGGCTGGCCAGCTGTTTGAATTGCGGTTGCAAGTCATCACCCAGCAGCACGGCGATTTTCAACGCCACCCCGGCCTTGTCACAGGCCGCTTGCAGGGCGGCGGCGCAGGCTTGGGGATTGACCCCGCCGGCATTGCTGATGACCCGGATGTTGTGCTGCGCGAGCTGCGGCAGCAAGGGCGCGAGCACTTCGATGAAGTCACCCGCATACCCGGCCTGGGGATCTTTCATCCGTGCGCCGGCCATGATCGACAGGGTGATCTCGGCCAGGTAGTCGAAGACCAGATAGTCCAGATGCCCGTGTTCCACCAGTTGCGCGGCAGCGGTCGAGGTATCGCCCCAGAAGGCGCTGGCGCAACCGATGCGAATTGATTTTGGCGCAGTCCGTTCCATAGCCACCTCCAACCCAAGTGCGTCCGACATTACCAAGCAAGCGCTTGGTTTGTAAATGACTGGGTTATCTTCTGCCAAGCGCTTGCTTGGTTGCATCCATGAGCTTAAATTGCCCGCGCAACCCCGTTGTTTTCGGGGTGATCGGCGTTATTGATTGATCGACTGTAGGAGAGAACGGGTGGACGAGCAAAAAGCCCTGAGGGTCATGCGTGAATTGGTGGACGACGGCCAATTGACCGACCCGGACAGCGCCCGTGGCAAGCTGCTGCAAGTGGCGGCCCACCTGTTCCGCAATAAAGGCTACGAGCGCACCACCGTGCGCGATCTGGCCGGTGCCGTGGGCATTCAGTCCGGGAGTATTTTCCATCACTTCAAAAGCAAGGACGAAATCCTGCGCGCGGTGATGGAGGAAACCATCCGCTACAACACCGCGTTGATGCGTGCGGCCATCGCCGAGGCCGGCAATGTGCGCGAACGGGTGCTGGCGCTGATCCGCTGCGAATTGCAGTCGATCATGGGCGGCAGCGGCGAGGCAATGGCCGTGCTGGTCTACGAATGGCGCTCGCTGTCCGAAGAGGGCCAGGCCAAGGTCCTGGCGCTGCGCGAAATCTACGAAGACATCTGGCTGCAAGTACTGGGCGAAGCCAAGAGCGCCGGGTTTATCCGCGGCGATGTGTTCATTACCCGCCGCTTCCTGACCGGCGCATTGTCATGGACCACCACCTGGTTTCGCGCCGGCGGTAGCATGAGCCTTGATCAGTTGGCCGATGAAGCGTTGATTCTGGTGCTGGAAGACCGGCAATAAAGTTGTGTTGCCCGGCATTAAACTGGCTAACTTGTAGAAAACGCCTAGCTTGAAGGCATTGATGCCGTTTTATTGGGGAGTGAGCTTGTTTTGAGGGGGTCGCCAATTCGGACAGCTTCGCGGCTTTTGCTCGCGACGCTTGCGGCGTTAACGATGCTGCCATCCCAGGCTGCGCAACTGGTGCGCATTGGTGCCGCGCATTTTCCGCCCTACACCGTGCGCCCGGAATCCGGGGCCGATACCGGGTTGCTGCCGCAACTGGTCGAGGCCCTGAACGCAGCGCAAAGTGACTATCAGTTTGTCCTGGTGCCCACGTCCATTCCACGGCGTTTCGGTGACTTGAAGCAGGGCCGGGTCGACATGGCCATCTTCGAAAATCCGGCCTGGGGTTGGGTAGACATTCCCCATACCGCCGTCGACATGGGGCTGGAAGACGCCGAGATTTTTGTCGCGCAACGCCTGCCCGATCGGCAGCAAAGCTATTTTGCCGACCTGAGCGGCAAGCGCCTGGCACTCTTCAGCGGTTATCACTACGAGTTCGCCAACTTCAATGCCGAGCCCCAGTACCTGCAAAAAAACTACAACGCCACGCTGACCTATTCCCATGACAGCAATCTGCTGATGGTGTTACGCGGTCGCGCCGACATCGCCCTGGTCACGCGCTCTTACCTGAACGACTATTTTTTGCGCAATCCGAATGTCGCCAAGGAGTTGTTGGCGTCCGATCGCATCGATCAGGTCTATCACCATTACGCCATCCTGCGCCCGGCGGCCCCCATCAGCGGCGAAGCCTTCGGCAAGTTGTTGCAGGGCTTGCGCGACAGTGGCCAGATGTTGAGGATTTTCGATCCGTACAAGATTGCGGTGGTGCCGGTGCCGCACAACGAACCGCTACCTCACGTCGTCAATTGACGTTCTTTTCCTAAATTTCCCGCCGTGGCTGACGTCACCTCGTTGAACTGTCGACGATTATCTTGAGCCCGCCCCATGTCCAATCTGAATGACCTGATTGCCCTGTGCCTGCCGACCGGCAGTCGTCTTGCCGCTGATGAAACGCAAGGCCGCCTGAGCCTCAGCCTGGAAGGGCAGCCCTTGCTCACCCTGCGGCTCAATCGTGGCCCCGAGTTGCACGTGCAATTGCTGGAGCGCTTCAGTCACCCCGAAGGGCAAGCGATATGGGCGGCCTGTTACTGGCTGTTCGCCCGCGATCCCGACTGTCAGCGTCTGGTCTGGCAACTGCAAGAGGTGCCGCACGAAGCTGTGCTCAGTGGTTTGCTGATTCCGACTCCCTTCAATGGCCAGTATTGCTGCGAGCGCACCTTGTTCTGGCAGTTGCCGCAGCCATGGCTGGGGCACTCCCTGACCGGCAGCTACCCACAGCAAATGGTCATCACCGGCGGCAAGCGTCATCCGCTGCGAGCAGTGAAACCCCGGGGTGAGGTGTATCGACGATTCGATGCGCGGCTGGGCGCCTGGATTTCCCTGCGTACCCTGGAAATCGAGCAGGACCTGGCGCGTTTCAATCATTGGCAGAACAGTCCGCGCGTCGCCAGCTTCTGGCAGGAGCAGGGCAGCCTCGAACAGCATCGCCAATACCTGAGCAAACTCGAGACCGATCCGCACACCCTGACGCTGATCGGGTGTTTCGACGATCAGCCGTTCGCTTACTTCGAAGCCTACTGGGCCAAGGAGGATCGCATCGCACCTTTCTATGATGCCGGCGATTACGACCGTGGCATTCACATGCTGGTGGGTGAGGAAAGCCATCGCGGGCCGCACAAGGTGGCGAGCTGGTTATCGGCGCTGGTGCATTACCTGTTTCTCGATGATCCGCGCACGCAGCGCGTAGTGGCGGAGCCGCGTGCCGATAATGCGAAGATGATCGGGTACATGCACAACCAGTGCTTTCACTGCGAGAAGGAGTTCGACTTCCCGCACAAACGCGCGGCCTTGATGGTATTGGGGCGTGAGCGGTTTTTCGATCGGTGCGCACTGGCTTGATAGGTACGGCTCAAGCTCTGTATAGACCTTGAGTCCGCTATCGCGAGCAAGCTCGCTCCTACAGGGTGTGTGCTGAATCTGTGGGAGCGGGCTTGCTCGCGAAGGGAGCGACGCAGATTTCAGATCTTAGTGGCGAGCGGCTATATCGCCACGATTCCCCGACACCTTGCGGCAGTGCACCAGCGCATCGCGAATCATGAAGTTCACCAGGGTCGGCGAGACGCCGAGTTCCTTGGCGATGTCTTTTTGCGGTACGCCGTGCAGGCGATACATCTCGAAGGCGTAGCGGGTGCGGCTCGGCAATTCGGTCAACGCATCGGCAATGTGCTCCAGCGTCGAGAAATTGATATGCGAGGTTTCCGGTGACGCACCCTGGATCACCACATTCAGCCCTTCCTCTTCAGGGCCGGAATACTTCTGCTCCAGCGCCTGCTTGCGGTAGTGGTCGATCGCCAGGTTGCGCACGATCTGGAACAGGTAGCTGAGCTGGGCCTTGATCGAACTGGTGATGGGCGGGGCCGATTGCAACCGGAAGAACGCGTCCTGCACAACATCTTCGGCACGTGAGCGGCAACCGGTAATACGGGCTGCGATCTTCACCAGAATCAGTCGATTATCGACGAATGCCTGAAGTAGCGGTGTATCGCACCTGCTTGTGGATACTGGTTCCATCATGGAAATCACCTTGCTGCAAAAGGTTAGTGGGACGGGGATAAACCGGGGGGCCGTCCTGCACAATCGAGCGACAAATTAGGCTTAATGATAATTATTGTCAAATGAGAAAAGGAATTGATGCGCGGCAATAGGGCAGAGTGCGAACTGCGACACATTGACGCCCCTTCAGCCCGCCTGGCGCTGCAACCTGGCGACTAATTATTTCAAGACGTCATCCGTTCTCATTGGTGAATTGCACAGCGCAACCCTCATCACCCCGTAGGAGCTAGCTCGCTCGCGATGGTCGTCAACGATGACGATGGGCGCCTGACACCCCGCGGTGTTCTCCGGATTTTCGCGAGCAGGCTCGCTCCTACCAAGCCGAATTCAGGCAGGAAACCTCATGACCGACGCATTCGAACTCCCCAGCACAATGGTCCAAGCCCTTCAGCGCCGCGCGGCCCTGACGCCGGATCGGGTGGCGCTGCGTTTTCTTGCCGAGACCCAGGAACAGGCTGTGGTGCTCAATTATCGCGAACTGGATCAGCGGGCGCGGATGATTGCCGGCGCCTTGCAGGCTCAAGCGGATGTTGGCGACCGCGCCGTGCTGTTGTTCCCCAGCGGCCCGGATTACGTCGCGGCGTTCTTCGGTTGCCTGTACGCCGGGGTGATCGCGGTGCCGGCCTACCCGCCGGAGTCGACGCGCCGTCATCACCAGGAACGCCTGCTGTCGATCATCAGCGATGCCCAACCGCGCCTGCTGCTGACCAGTGCCGGGCTGCGCGATGCATTGCAGTCAATCGAAGGGGCGCCGCCGTTGCTGTGTGTCGACACCCTCGACGGCGCACTGGCCGAACGCTGGGTCGCGGCGGATTTGCAGGACGATCACATCGCCTTCCTGCAATACACCTCCGGCTCCACCGCGCTGCCCAAGGGCGTGCAGGTCAGCCACGGCAATCTGGTCGCCAACGAATTGCTGATTCGTCACGGCTTCGGCATCGACCTCAACCCCGACGATGTAATCGTCAGCTGGCTGCCGCTGTATCACGACATGGGCCTGATCGGCGGCTTGCTGCAGCCGATTTTCAGCGGCGTGCCTTGCGTGTTGATGTCGCCGGCGTACTTCCTCGGCCGGCCGTTGCGCTGGCTGGAAGCGATCAGCGAGTACGGTGGCACCATCAGCGGCGGGCCGGATTTTGCTTATCGCCTGTGCAGCGAGCGGGTCAGCGAGTCGGCCCTGCAACGGCTTGACCTGAGTGGCTGGCGCGTGGCGTATTCCGGTTCCGAACCGATTCGCCTCGACACCCTGGAACGCTTTGCCGAGAAGTTCGCGACCTGCGGTTTCACTGCGGACAGTTTCATGGCCTCTTACGGTCTGGCCGAAGCCACCTTGTTTGTGGCCGGCACAGCACGTGGCGAAGGCATCGGCAACCTGCGGGTGGACGATCAGGCCCTGGCGCAGAACCGGGTGGAAGCGGGCGAGGGCAGCCCGATCATGAGTTGTGGCATCAGCCAGCCGGCTCACGCGGTGCTGATCGTCGACCCGGTCTCGCTCAGCGAACAGGCCGACAACACCGTCGGCGAAGTTTGGGCCAGCGGGCCGAGCATCGCCCTCGGTTATTGGCGCAACCCTGAGGCGTCCGCCAGGACGTTTGTGCGGCACGCCGGCCAGACCTGGCTGCGAACCGGTGACTTGGGTTTCGTGCGCAACGGCGAGCTGTTCATCACCGGCCGCCTGAAGGACATGCTGATCGTGCGCGGGCACAACCTGTACCCGCAGGACATCGAACAGACCGTCGAGCGCGAAGTGGAAGTGGTACGCAAGGGCCGCGTTGCCGCCTTTGCTGTCACGGTCGGTGGTCAGGAGGGCATCGGCATCGCCGCCGAAATCAGCCGCAGCGTGCAGAAAATCCTGCCGCCCGAGGCCCTGATCAAAGCCATTCGCCAGGCCGTCGCCGAGGCGTATCAGGAAGCACCGAGCATGGTGGTGCTGCTCAATCCGGGCGCGCTGCCCAAGACGTCCAGCGGCAAACTGCAACGCTCGGCGTGCCGCAGTCGACTGGTGGACGGCAGCCTCGACAGCTACGCGGTGTTCCCGTCGGCCAGCGTCGAAAGTGCAAGCCAGGTCGAGTCGGGCTCTGAGCTGCAAAGCCTGATCGGTCGGATCTGGTGCGAGCAATTGCAGGTCGGGCAAGTGGGCGCCGACGATCATTTCTTCCTGCTCGGCGGCAACTCCATTGCAGCGACGCAAGTGGTGGCGCGTCTGCGTGAGGCGCTGGGGCTGGAGTTGAACCTGCGCCTGCTGTTCGAAGCCCCGACCCTCGGCGCCTTCGCCGATGCCGTGGCCCGCCGGCAACAGGACGGTGGCCTGGCCCAGGGCGCGATCACGGCGCTGTCGCGCCAGCAACCGATGCCGCAATCGCTGGCACAAAACCGTTTGTGGATCACCTGGCAACTCGACCCCCACAGCAGCGCCTACAACATTCCGGGTGTCTTGCGCTTGCGTGGCGAGCTGGACGAGGACGCATTGCGCACCAGTTTCCAGCAGTTGATCGAGCGCCACGAATCCCTGCGCACACGCTTCTTCGAGCGTGATGGCGTGGCCCTGCAGCAGGTCACTGCGGGTGCCGAGTTCAACCTGCAAATGATCGACATCAGCGATCTGCCGGCTGCCGAGCGTGAGGCCCGTGCACTGCAAATCCGTGAGGACGAGGCGCGTACCCAGTTCGATCTGGAGAAAGGCCCGCTGTTGTGGGTGACGCTGGTTCGCTTCGACGACGAAGACCATCAGTTGTTGGTGACGATGCACCACATCATTGCGGACGGCTGGTCGCTGAATGTGCTGATCGACGAGTTTTCGCGCCTGTATGCGGCGGCCTCCCAGGGCCAGCAAGCGCTGCTGGCGCCATTGCCGACGCAGTACGCCGATTACGCCAGCTGGCAGCGCCAATGGCTGGCGCAAGGGGAGGGCGAGCGGCAACTGGCCTACTGGAAAGCCCGTTTGGGCGATGAGCATCCGACCCTGAGCCTGGCCACCGATCATCCCCGCTCCGCCCAACAACTGCACAGCGCCGCCCGCCATACCCTGCGACTGGGTGCGGCCCTCAGCGATGGGATTCGCCAGACCGCCCAGGCCCACGATTCGACCTCCTTCATGTTGCTGCTCGCCGCGTTCCAGGCCTTGCTGCATCGCTACAGCGGTCAGCGTGACATCCGCATCGGCGTGCCGAACGCCAACCGTCCGCGTCTGGAAACCCAGGGCCTGATCGGCTTTTTCATCAACACCCAGGTGCTGCGCGCCGAGGTGGATTCGCGGCTGCCGTTCACCGAACTGCTGGGGCAAACCCGTCAGGCAGCGCTGGGTGCGCAAGCGCATCAGGACTTGCCGTTCGAACAACTGCTTGAAGCCTTCCCGCAGGCCCGTGAACAGGGTTTGTTCCAAGTCATGTTCAACCACCAGCAGCGCGACCTCAGTGCCTTGAAGCGTCTGCCGGGGTTGCTGGCCGAAGAGCTGCCGTGGCACAGCCGGGAAGCCAAGTTCGATCTGCAACTGCACAGTGAAGAAGATCGCAACGGTCGCCTGAGCCTGTCCTTCGACTACGCCAGCGAGTTGTTCGATGCGGCGACCATCGAGCGCCTGTCCGGGCATTTCGTCAACCTGTTGCGTGAAGTGTGCGAGCGTCCGCAAACGGCCCTCGGCGATCTGCAGCTGCTCACTGAGCCTGAGCACAACCAGCAAGCGAACTGGTCCGTTGCACCCTGCACACCGGCCAGTCAATGGCTGCCGGAACGGCTTGACCAACAAGCCCGATTGACCCCGCAGCGCACGGCACTGCTGTGGGACGGCGGTCAGCTGGACTTCGCCGGACTGCACACCCAGGCCAACCGTCTGGCCCACTACCTGCGCGACAAGGGCGTCGGCCCGGACGTCTGCGTGGCCATTGCCTGCGAGCGTTCGCCGCAACTGCTGATCGGCCTGCTGGCGATTATCAAGGCCGGTGGTGCCTATGTACCGCTGGATCCGGACTACCCGGCCGAGCGCCTGTCCTACATGCTCAGCGACAGCGGTGTCCAATTGCTGCTGACGCAAACCGGGTTGCTCGATCGTTTGCCGGCCAGCCAGGGCGTCAGTGTGATTGCCATGGACACCTTGCACCTGGACAACTGGCCAAGCCAGGCGCCGGGCTTGCATCTGCAAGGCGACAACCTCGCCTATGTGATTTACACCTCGGGATCGACCGGTCAACCCAAAGGCGTCGGCAACACCCACGCGGCGCTGTCCGAGCGCCTGCAATGGATGCAGCAAACCTATCAGTTGAACGAAGCCGACGTACTGATGCAAAAGGCGCCGATCAGTTTCGACGTGTCGGTGTGGGAGTGCTTCTGGCCGCTGATCACCGGCAGTCGCCTATTGCTTGCCGGCCCCGGCGAACACCGTGATCCCGATCGCATCGCGCAGCTTGTGCAAGCGTACGGGGTGACCACGCTGCACTTCGTGCCCCCGCTGCTTTCGTTGTTCATCGACGAACCGCTCAGCGCGCAATGCTCCAGCCTGCGCCGCGTATTCTCCGGCGGCGAAGCCTTGCCGGCGGAGCTGCGCAACCGCGTGCTGGCGCAACTGCCGGCCGTACAGTTGCACAACCGCTACGGTCCGACCGAAACCGCGATCAACGTCACCCATTGGCCGTGCTCCAGCGCTGATGGCGAACGCTCGCCGATTGGCCGGCCACTGGGCAATGTGATCTGCCGTGTGCTCGACAGCGAGCTCAATCCGGTGCCGGCCGGTGTACCGGGTGAGTTGTGCATCAGTGGCAGCGGTCTGGCGCGTGGCTACTTGGGCCGCCCGGGGCTGACTGCCGAGCGTTTTGTCGTCGACCCATTGGACGAGCACGGCGCGCGTCTGTACCGCACCGGAGATCGTGCACGCTGGACTGGCGATGGCGTGATCGAGTATCTCGGTCGCCTCGATCAGCAGGTCAAGCTGCGCGGCTTCCGTGTCGAGCCGCAGGAAATCGAAGCCCGTCTGCTGGCGCAGGAGGGTGTCGCCCAAGCGGTGGTGCTGGTGCGCGAAACGGCGGCGGGTGGACAACTGATCGGTTACTTCACCACCACCGATACTGCTGAGTCCGTCGATGCGCAAACGACTCGCCTGAAAGCGGCGCTGACGGCGCAGCTGCCGGAATACATGGTCCCGGCCCAGCTGATGCGTCTGGACCAAATGCCCCTCGGCCCGAGCGGCAAACTCGACCGTCGTGCCTTGCCGGAACCGCAGTGGCAGGTTCGCGAACACGTTGAGCCCGTGACCGAACTGGAGCAACAGATCGCCGGCATCTGGCGCGAAGTGCTGGGCCTGACGCCAGTCGGCCTGCGCGATGATTTCTTTGCCCTCGGCGGCCACTCGCTGCTGGCCACGCAAATCATCTCCCGCACCCGTCAGGCCTGTGACGTCGAGTTGCCGCTGCGGGCGCTGTTCGAACACAGCGAACTGGGTGCATTTGCCGAACAGGTCCGCTTGATCCAGGCCAGCGGCAGCACCAATAAACAGCCGCCGATTGAAACAATCGACCGCCGCCAGGCGGTGCCGCTGTCCTATTCTCAGCAGCGCATGTGGTTCCTCTGGCAGATGGAGCCGGACAGCCCGGCCTACAACGTCGGTGGCATGGCGCGGCTACGCGGCGTGCTGGATGTCGCGCGTTTCGAAGCGGCGCTGCAAGCCTTGATCATGCGCCATGAAACCCTGCGCACGACGTTCCCGAGCGTTGGCGGCGTCGCTCGCCAACAGGTGCACATGGAGACCGGCGTGCGCATGGCGTGGAAGGATTTCACCGCGCTGGATGCCGAAGGCCGTGAGTGGCAGGTCCAGCAACTGGCCGACGACGAAGCGCACCAGCCGTTTGATCTGGAAGCCGGACCGCTGCTGCGTGCCTGCCTGGTCAAGACTGCCGAGCAGGAACACTACTTCGTTCTGACCCTGCACCACATCGTCACCGAAGGCTGGGCGATGGACATCTTTGCCCGGGAACTCAGCGCGCTGTACGAAGCCTTTGTCGACGACCGTGAGTCGCCGCTCGCGCCGTTGCCGGTGCAGTACCTGGATTACAGCGTGTGGCAGCGTCAGTGGCTGGAGTCGGGCGAGCGTCAGCGTCAGCTCGATTACTGGACCACGCAACTGGGCCATGAGCATCCGCTGCTGGAGTTGCCGGCCGACCGTCCGCGCCCGCCGGTACAAAGCCATCAGGGTGAGCTGTATCGCTTTGACCTGAGCGACGAGCTCGCGGCACGGGTCCGCGCCTTCAATGCACAACATGGCCTGACCCTGTTCATGACCATGACTGCCGCACTGGCGACCCTGTTGTACCGCTATAGCGGCCAGACCGATCTGCGCATCGGCGCACCTGTGGCCAACCGCATTCGTCCGGAAAGCGAAGGGCTGATCGGTGCATTCCTCAACACCCAGGTGCTGCGCTGCCAGCTCGACGGGCAGATGTCTGTCGGCGAGCTGTTCGAGCAGGTGCGGCACACGGTGATCGAAGGCCAGTCCCATCAGGACCTGCCATTCGATCATCTGGTGGAAGCCCTGCAACCGCCACGCAGCGCGGCGTACAACCCGTTGTTCCAGGTGATGTGCAACGTGCAGCGTTGGGAGTTCCAGCAAAGCCGCACTCTGGCCGGGATGACGGTCGAGTACCTGGCCAACGATGCCCGCGCGACCAAGTTCGACCTCAACCTGGAAGTCACCGACCTCGACCATCGCCTGGGTTGCTGCCTGACCTACAGCACCGATCTGTTCGACGAACCGCGCATCGCCCGCATGGCCGGGCATTGGCGCAACCTGCTGGAGGCGCTGATTGCCGATCCGCAACAACGCTTGAGCGAACTGCCGCTGCTGGCGTCCGGCGAGCAACAGCTTCTGCTCGACAGCCTCGGCGTCGAGCCGGGCGAGCATCGGCTGGATCAGTGCATCCATCACCTGTTCGCCGAACAGGCCCTGCTGCGCCAGGACGCGCCGGCCCTGACCTTCGCCGGGCAGACCCTGAGCTACGCCGAACTCGATAGCCGTGCCAACCGCCTGGCCTGGATGCTGCGCGAACGTGGTGTCGGCCCCCAGGTTCGTGTGGGCCTGGCACTCGAGCGTTCGCTGGAAATGGTGGTCGGCCTGTTGGCGATCCTCAAGGCGGGCGGCGCCTATGTGCCGCTGGATCCGGAATACCCGCTGGACCGCTTGCACTACATGATCGAAGACAGCGGTATTGGTTTGCTGCTCAGCGATGCGGCGATGTTCAAGGCCCTCGGCGAGTTGCCGGCGACCGTCGGCCGCTGGTGTCTTGAAGAAGACGCCGCTGCGCTGGCCCATTTCCCGGCCAGCGAGCTGCCATCGATCAGTCTGGCGCAGCATCAGGCCTACCTGATCTACACCTCGGGCTCGACCGGGAAACCGAAAGGCGTGGTGGTGTCCCACGGTGAAATCGCCATGCATTGCCGCGCGGTGATCGAGCGTTTCGGCATGCGCTCCGACGACTGCGAGCTGCACTTCTATTCGATCAACTTCGACGCCGCCACCGAGCGGTTGCTGGTGCCGCTGCTCAGTGGCGCGCACGTGGTGTTGCGAGCGCAAGGGCAGTGGGACGCGGAAGAAATCTGCGGCCTGATCCGTCGTCATCAAATTAGCGTACTCGGTTTCACGCCGAGCTACGGCAGCCAGTTGGCGCAATGGCTGGCGACCCAGGATCAGACCCTGCCGGTGCGCATGATCATCACCGGCGGCGAAGCGCTGACCGGTGAGCACCTGGCGCGTATTCGTGCAGCGTTCCAGCCGAGCCGGTTCTTCAACGCCTACGGCCCGACCGAGACCGTGGTCATGCCGCTGGCCAGCCTTGCGCCTGAAGTGCTGGAAGAGGGCGCCGGCAGCGTCCCGATCGGCAGTGTGATCGGCGACCGCGTGGCCTACATTCTCGACGCCGACCTGGCGTTGGTGCCACAAGGCGCGACGGGCGAGTTGTACGTCGGTGGCGCGGGTCTGGCTCTGGGGTATCACCAGCGTCCGGGCATGACAGCGGAGCGCTTTGTGGCCGATCCGTTTGCTGCCGATGGCGGGCGTATCTACCGCACCGGTGACCTGGTGCGCCAGTGTGCAGATGGCCTGGTGGAATACCTTGGACGCATCGACCATCAAGTGAAGATTCGCGGATTCCGCATCGAGCTCGGTGAAATCGAAACCCGCCTGCTGGACCATGATGCAGTCCGTGAGGCGGTCGTGTTGGCGCTTGACGCACCGAGCGGCAAGCAACTGGTCGGCTATCTGGTGACGGATGTCGCCGAACAGGGCGAAGCGCAGCAATCGATGTTGCGCGAAGCCCTCAAGGCGCATCTGAAATCGCAACTGCCGGATTACATGGTGCCCACGCACCTGATCCTGCTGGCGAGCATGCCGTTGACCGGCAACGGTAAGCTCGACCGCCGCGCGCTCCCGGCACCGGACCCGGAGCTGAATCGCCAAGACTACGTGGCACCAAGCAACGAGCTCGAAGTCACGCTGGCGCAGATCTGGTGCGACGTGCTGAACGTCGAGCAGGTCGGTCTCAACGACAACTTCTTCGAACTGGGCGGCGACTCGATTCTGTCGATCCAGGTGGTCAGCCGGGCGCGGCAGCAAGGCATTCACTTCAGCCCTCGCGACCTGTTCCAGCACCAGACCGTGCAGACCCTGGCCGCCGTGGCCACCCGTAGCGAGCAGGTCAACGCCGAGCAGGGCTTGATCATGGGCGAGTCGCGCCTGACACCCATCCAGCACTGGTTCTTCGACACCGATATCGCGCAACGCCAACACTGGAACCAGGCGTTGTTGTTGCAACCGACGGTGGTGCTGGAATCTCATCGTCTGGAGCAAGCCTTGTTGGCGGTGATCGAACAGCACGACGCCCTGCGCCTGCGCTTTGACAAGGTTACCGGCCAGTGGCAGGCCTTGCACCAGCCGGTTTCCGATGCGCCGGTGTTGTGGCAAGTGCGTGTTTCGTCCATGGATAAATGCGCGGCCTTGTTCGCCGATGCCCAGCGCAGTCTCGACCTTGAACAAGGCCCGTTGCTGCGTGTGTTGCTGGTCGACGGCCCTGAAGGCCAGCAACGCTTGTTTATCGCCATTCACCACTTGGTGGTGGATGGTGTGTCGTGGCGGGTGCTGCTCGATGACCTGCAAACCGTGTATCGCCAACTGGAGGCGCGGCAGTCGGTGAAACTGCCAGCGAAAACCAGCGCCTTCAAGGACTGGGCAGCACGCTTGCAGGCCTACGCCGGCAGTGAGTCCCTGCGCGAAGAGCTGGGCTGGTGGCAGGCGCAACTGGCCGGGCCAAGTGCCGATTTGCCCTGCGATCACCCTGAAGGCGGGCGGCAAAACCGTCATGCGCAAACCGTCAGCGTGCGTCTCGACAGCGAGCGTACGCGGCAGTTGCTGCAACAGGCGCCAAGTGCCTATCGCACCCAGGTCAACGACTTGCTGTTGACCGCTTTGGCCCGCGTGCTGTGTCGCTGGAACGGTCAGCCATCGGCGCTGATTCAGCTGGAAGGTCACGGCCGCGAAGCGCTGTTCGACGACATCGACCTGACCCGCACTGTGGGCTGGTTTACCAGTGCTTATCCGCTGCGCCTGACGCCGTCGAACATCGAAGAAGCCGCCGGGCAGGGCGCGTCGATCAAGGCGATCAAGGAACAGCTGCGTGCCGTGCCGCACAAGGGCCTGGGTCATGGCGTGCTGCGTTACCTCGCCGATGAGCCGAGTCGCCACAGCATGGCGGCGTTGCCGCAGGCACCGATCACCTTCAACTACCTCGGCCAGTTCGACCAGAGCTTCGGCGCGGACGCGCTGTTCCATCCACTGGATGAAGCCATCGGCGCGGCCCACGATGCCCATGCACCGTTGCCCAACGAGCTGAGCGTGGACAGTCAGGTGTATGGCGGTGAACTGGTATTGCGCTGGACGTTCAGCGCCGAGCGCTTCGATCCGTCAACCATCGGCGAGTTGGCCGATGCCTACCTCGGTGAGTTGAGCAGTCTGATCGAGCATTGCCTGCGCGACGACGCCGGTGGCCTGACGCCGTCGGACTTCCCGCTGGCGCAGCTCAATCAGACGCAACTGGATGCGCTGCCGGTGCCGGCCGCCGCTATCGAAGACGTCTACCCGTTGACCCCGATGCAGGAAGGCATGCTGTTGCACACCTTGCTGGAACCGGGCACCGGCCTGTACTACATGCAGGACCGCTACCGCATCAACAGCGAGCTGGATCCGCAGCGTTTCGCCCAGGCCTGGCAAGCCGTCGTCGCCCGCCACGAAGCGTTGCGCGCGTCGTTCTGCTGGAACGTCGGCGAGGACATGCTGCAGGTGATCCACAAACCGGGCAGCACACCGATCGAGTACCTCGACTGGCGTGATATCGCCGAAGCCGAGCAAGAACCGAAGCTGCAAACCTTGCTCAAGACCGAACGCGAAGCCGGGTTCGATCTGCTCAACCAGGCGCCGTTCCACTTGCGTTTGATCCGTGTGGACGCCGCGCGCTACTGGTTCATGATGAGCAACCACCACATCCTCATCGATGCCTGGTGCCGCTCGCTGCTGATGAACGATTTCTTCGAGATCTACAGCGCCCTCGGCGAAGGCCGGGAAGCGCAGCTCGGGCCTGTGTCGCGTTATCGCGACTACATTGGCTGGCTGCAACGCCAGAGCCTGGACGAAGCGCGGCAATGGTGGAAAACCAACCTGCAGGGGTTTGAGCGGACCACGCCGATCCCGAGCGACCGGCCGTTCCTGCGCGAACATGCCGGCGACAGTGGCGGCATGGTCGTTGGCGACCGCTACACCAGGCTCGATGCCCGTGACGGTGCGCAATTGCGCGAACTGGCCCAGGCCCATCAACTGACCATCAACACCTTCGCCCAGGCGGCGTGGGCGCTGGTGCTGCGGCGCTTGAGCGGTGATCGCGACGTGCTGTTCGGCGTCACCGTGGCCGGGCGTCCGGTGGAGATGCCGCAGATGCAGCGCACTGTCGGCCTGTTCATCAACAGCATTGCGCTGCGGGTGAAGATGCCCGAGGACGGTCAGCGATGCAGCGTGCGCCAGTGGCTCAGCGGTCTGCTCGACAACAACATGCAACTGCGTGAATACGAATACCTGCCCCTGGTGAACATCCAGGAGCAAAGCGAGCTGCCCAAGGGGCAGCCGCTGTTCGACAGCCTGTTCGTGTTCGAAAACGCCCCGGTGGAAGTCTCGGTGCTGGACCGTGCGCAGAGCCTCAACGCGACCTCGGATTCGGGCCGGACCCACACCAATTTCCCGCTGACGGCGGTGTGCTATCCGGGTGATGACCTGGGCTTGCACCTGTCCTACGACCAGCGCTACTTCGATGAAGCCACGGTCGAGCGCATGCTCGGCGAGTTCAAGCGTTTGCTGCTGGCGCTGGTGGAAGGTTTCCATGGCGACATGGCGGAGCTGCCGTTGCTGGGAGCCGAGGAGCAGGACTTCCTCCTCCATGGCTGCAACAAGAGCGAACACGAGTATCCGCTGGAGCAGAGCTACGTTTCATTGTTTGAGACGCAGGTCGCCCGACACCCGCAGCGCATTGCCGCCAGTTGTCTTGACCGTCAGTACAGTTATTCGGAGCTGAATCAGCGCAGTAACCGCCTCGGTCATGCGTTGATCGCCGCCGGTGTCGGACGCGATCAACCGGTGGCATTGCTGGCCGAACGCAGTCTCGATTTGCTCGGCATGATCATCGGCAGCTTCAAGGCCGGCGCGGGTTACCTGCCGCTGGACCCGGGCCTGCCGAGCCAGCGTCTGAGCCGGATCATCGAACTGAGCCGCACGCCACTGCTGGTGTGCACGCAAGCGTGCCGTGAACAGGCGCAGGCCTTGCTCGACGAGTTCGGCTGCGCCGGCCGGCCACGGCTGCTGGTCTGGGAGGAGGTGCAGGCCCTTGCGCTGTCGACGGAAAATCCCGGCATCTACAGCGGCCCGGACCACCTGGCCTATGTGATCTACACCTCCGGCTCCACCGGTTTGCCCAAAGGCGTGATGGTCGAGCAGCGCGGCATGCTCAATAACCAATTGAGCAAAGTGCCGTACCTGAACCTGAGCGACGCCGACGTGATCGCCCAGACCGCCTCGCAAAGCTTCGACATTTCCGTGTGGCAGTTCCTCGCCGCGCCGCTGTTCGGCGCACGGGTGGACATCGTGCCGAACACCATCGCCCACGATCCGCAGGGTTTGCTGGCGCATGTGGCGGCCCAGGGCATCACCGTGCTGGAAAGCGTACCGTCGCTGATCCAGGGCATGCTCGCCCAGGAGCGTATGAGCCTCGACGGCCTGCGCTGGATGCTGCCGACCGGTGAGGCGATGCCGCCGGAGCTGGCGCATCAATGGTTGCTGCGTTATCCGCAGATCGGCCTGGTGAATGCCTACGGTCCGGCGGAGTGCTCGGATGATGTGGCGTTCTTCCGTGTCGACCTGGCCTCGACTCGTGGCAGCTATTTGCCGATCGGTACGCCGACCGACAATAACCGGTTGTATGTGCTCGATGGCGCACTGGAAATGGTGCCGCTGGGTGCTGTGGGTGAACTGTGTGTCGCCGGCACCGGGGTCGGCCGCGGTTATGTCAGCGACCCGCTGCGCACGGCCCCGGTGTTTGTACCGAACCCGTTCGGTGCACCGGGTGAGCGCCTGTATCGCACCGGCGACCTGGCGCGCCGTCGCAGCGATGGCGTGCTGGAGTACGTGGGGCGCATCGACCATCAGGTGAAGATTCGCGGCTACCGCATCGAGTTGGGTGAAATCGAGGCTCGCCTGCATGAACAACCGGAAGTCCGCGATGCGGCGGTGGGTGTGCAGGAAGGGGCGAATGGCAAGCATCTGGTGGGCTATCTGGTCGCGGCGCAGGTGGAGTTGAGTTCGGCCGAGGGATTGGAGCGGATCAAGCAACGCCTGCGCGCCGAATTGCCGGAATACATGGTGCCGCTGCACTGGTTGTGGCTGGACAAGATGCCGCTCAACGCCAACGGCAAACTGGACCGCAAGGCCCTGCCGGCGCTGGAGATCGGCCAGATGCAGAGCCAGGATTACCAGGCCCCGCGCAATGACCTGGAGCAGACCCTGGCGGACATTTGGGCTGAGGTACTGAAGGTCGAGAAGGTGGGGGTTCGCGACAATTTCTTCGAATTGGGCGGGCATTCGCTGCTGGCCACGCAGATCGCCTCACGGGTGCAGAAAACCCTGCAACGGGACGTGCCGTTGCGGGCGATGTTCGAGTGCAGCACGGTGGAGGAGTTGGCCGGGTACATCGACGGATTGGCGGCCAGCGAGATCACCGAGGAGAAGGTGGATCGCCTGAATGACCTGATGGCGGAGCTGGAGGGGTTGTAGATCTCCAGCGGCTGTACCGGCCTCATCGCGGGCAAGCCCGCTCCCACAGGTTTGGTGGTGTACTCATGAACACCTGAAACCCTGTGGGAGCGGGCTTGCCCGCGAAGGCGGTGGTACAAACGCATACATTCTCGCGATTGACTGTGATCCGTGAGCCGCTCAGTCTTCGGGCTCCCTTTTTGCTCGCGGAGACAGTCGATGCCCTTCGTAACGATAGACGGACAAGCCCTTCACTACATCGATCAAGGCACTGGCCCCGCTGTACTGCTGGCCGGCAGTTACCTGTGGGACCAGGGCATGTGGGCGCCGCAGATTGCCGCGCTGGCGCAACAGTATCGTGTGATAGCCCTGGACCTGTGGGGGCACGGTCAATCCGGGCCGTTGCCTGTCGGCACTGTATCGCTGGATGACCTGGCGCGTCAGGCATTGGTCTTGCTCGATCATCTGGACATCGAGCGGGTCACGCTGGTCGGTTTGTCGGTCGGTGGCATGTGGGGAACGCGCCTGGCCTTATCGGCTGCACACCGGATCAACGGGCTGGTGCTGATGGACACCTACGTCGGTGCTGAACCTGAGCCGACTCGCCAGTATTACTTTTCACTGTTGAAGCAGATCGAAGAGGCGGGTGTCATCACTCCTGCGCTGCTGGATATCGTGGTGCCGATCTTCTTTCGCCCCGGTATCGACCCGCAATCAGCGCTGTACCGGAACTTCCGTGCGGCGTTGGCTGCCTTGCCCGCTGGTCGCCTGCGTGAAAGCATCGTGCCGATGGGGCGCATTACCTTTGGTCGTGATGACTGTATGAACCGGCTGGGCGAGCTGGACGCTGCCAGCACTCTGGTGATGTGCGGTGATCAGGACATCCCGCGTCCGCCGGAGGAAGCCCGTGAAATGGCTGAGTTGATTGGCTGCCCGTGGGTACTGGTGCCGGAGGCGGGGCATATTTCCAGCCTGGAGAATCCGCAGTTTGTCAGTCAGGCGCTGCTGGAGTTTTTGGCTGAGCGCAATCCGGCGTAGGTTTTTCGAAAAAAGATCGCAGCCCTGTAGGAGCTGCCGAAGGCTGCGATCTTTTGATCTTGCTTACTTGGGCCCGAGAATCTTCACCAGCTTGTCCGGTGACGGCGCGCCTTGCTGTTGTTGCAGATTACCCTTGTCGTCCATGTAGAAAATCGCCGGGGTCGCCTGCAACTCCAGCTCTTCCATCAATTGCATGTTGGCCGCGAACTTTGCCTGAATTGCTGGCGGCACTTCCTTCAAGGCCTTGAGCGAGCTGGCCTTGCCGGCGGCTTCGTGATCCTGCAGGGCTTTTTCCGGGTCTTTGGCGGCGAGCAGTGCGGCGGATTTCCCCGGGCTGTCCTCGCGGATAATGCCCACCATGATGTGGCGCAACTGCACCTTGCCGGCCTTGACCCACGGCCGGGCCTGTTCCCAGAACATGTTGCAGTACGGACAGTTCGGGTCACTGAACAGGTACACCACGCGCGGCGCATCCTTCTTGCCGTCGCCGATCCAGTTGCTGGTTTCGAACTTGGCCCAGACTTCCTTGGCCATCGGCGCATACACCAGTTTCTGCAATGGCGCGCTGCTCAGGTCGTTACCCTCGGCGTCATACAGGTTGCCCAGCAACACGTGTTTGCCATCCGGGGTCAGGTACAGCGCCATGCCGCGGCCCTGGTATTGCGCGGCATACCCGCGCAAGCCGTCAGGGGCGTCGAACTGGCCGACGATTTTCGCGCCCTTGGCCTCGATTTTCCTGATCGCGTCGGGCAACTCTTCGGCCTGCACCGATGGCAGGTGCAGCAGGGCAGCACCGAGGCTCAGGGTCAGCAGGTGGCGGAGGCGGGGCATGGCAGTTTCCTTGAAGAGGTGGCGGGTACGGTGTCGAAGTTTTCCAGTGCGCGAGCCAGGCTGGCGTTTGACAGCTCACCCAGATGGCTGCCCAGCAGGCGACCTTCGGGGCTGTAGAACAGCGTAGTCGGCAATGCCATGGAGCCGACGGCCTGGCCCAGTCGGCCGCCGCCGTCGAACAGAACGTTGGACAGGCTCAGGCCCTGGGTTTCCAGAAAGGTCGCGACACTTTGCATGCTTTCCGCCTGATTGACGAACAGGAACGTCAAGTCCGGACGTTGTTGTTGGGCGCTTTCCAGCACCGGCATTTCCCGGCGGCAGGGCGGGCACCAGGTGGCCCAGAGATTGATGACCAACGGGCCGCCCTTGTAGTCGGCCAGTTGCACGGTTTCGCCGGCGGCATTGCGCAGGGCGATTTCCGGCAGGCGGGTGCCTTGTTCATAAATCGACAGGGAGAATGTTGCCAACAACCAGAACGCCAGGCCGCTGGCCGCGCCAAAGCCCAGTGGGCGGCGCAAGCCCGGGCGACGCCAGCCGCGATACAGCGTGGCGAGCAGCACGACAATCACCCCCGGCCAGGCGAGAAAACCGCCATCGCGCAGGTCGATGATCTGCCACGGATCATTGCGGTAGTGCGCCCAATAGACCGCCACGAAGCTGATCCGGGCCGCCAGCATGCCCAGCAGAAACAGGCTGAACAGCGCGGACTCGGGGTTATCACCGCCACGCTTGGCCACCCGCCAGCCGACAAACGTGGCCAGTGCCAGCGCACTGATCAGCAGCAGGTGATTGAGCGCGATGGCAAAGGTGCCGAGGGTGAAGGTCAGCATTAACGGGCGTCTCGGGTGGTAATCCAGCGTTGCAGGAAAGTGTCGGCATCGACCTCGCCGGTGATGCGCTGGCTGCGACGTTCTTCACCGTCAGCGCCAATCCACAGCAGGCTCGGTGGCCCTGGCACTTTGTAACGGCCGAGCAACTCGCGGCTGGCGGCATTGTCGGCGGTGACGTCCAGGCGGAGCAAGCGCACATCGCTCAAGGCTTGCAGGACACTGGTTTTGCCGAAGACCTGTTTTTCCATGACCTTGCACGACACACACCAGTCAGCGTAGTAGTCCAACAGCACCCACTGGCCCTGAGCCTGCGCGGCGTCGAGCTCCCGTTGCAATGCCTGCGGATCCTTGATGGTGGTGAAGGCATCGTGGCCTACCGGCACGGCAGCCACCGCCTGGTTCGAGGCGCGGAAGACCTGCAACGGCTTGAACGGATCGTCACTGCCTCCGGCCGCCCCGATCACCAGCAGGCCGCCCCACAAACCGAGCAGCAACGAACTGGCGCCAAACAGGTGGGCAATGCGGCCGAAACCTTCCGACTGTTTCCAGGCACTGTAGGCCGTGATCAACAGCAGCGCACCGCACAAGCCGACCCACAGGGATTCGTCCAGCACCGGGCGCAGCATCAGCAACGCGGTGGCGAGGAACAGAAAGCCGAAAATGCCTTTGACCAGGTTCATCCACGCGCCCGGCTTGGGCATGAAGCGATTGCCGACGGTCACCAGCACCAACAGCGGCACGCCGATACCGATGCCCATGGCAAACAGAATCAAGCCGCCATGCAACGCGTTACCGCTTTGCGCGATGTAGAGCAGGGCACCGGCCAGTGGTGCGGTCATGCAGGGCCCGACCAGCAAACCCGACAGGGCACCCAGCACCCCGGCGCCGATCAGGCTGCCGCCGCGTTGATTGCGCGAGACGTTTTCCAGGCGATCACGCACGGCCACCGGCAGTTGCAGCTCGAAGTAGCCGAACATCGGCAGCGCCAGCAACACGAAAATCGCCGCAAAACTGCCCAGCAGCCAGGGGCTTTGCAACCAGGCTTGCAGGTTCGCCCCGAGGGAGGCTGCCAGGACACCCATGGCCGCATACACCAGCGCCATGCAGACCACGTAACTGCCTGCCAGGGCAAAACCGCGCTTGGGCGTGGCGCCGCTGCCGACGATCAACCCCGCCAGAATCGGCAGCATCGGCAATGAACAGGGGGTGAACGCCAGCAACAGGCCCAGGCCGAAGAACAGCACTAGGCTCCAGCCCAGCGCCCGCTGTTGCAGGCCGCTGGCCAGCGCCTGGTCCGGTGCTTCGTTGGCCGCGCTCTGCACACTGGTATTGCCCAGGTCCACGATCCTGGTTTGCGGTGGATAACACAAACCGGCATCGGCACAACCCTGGTAACTGACCTTGACCTGGCCGCTGGCACCCGCCGGTATCTTCAGTTCCAGACCCTGGCGGTAGACTTGTTGTTCACCGAAAAACTCGTCGCTGTGGGCTTCACCTTCCGGCAACGCAGGATGCTGCCCTACAGGCAATCCGTCGAACTTCAAGCGTTTCTGGTACAGGTAGTAGCCGTCGGTGATCTGCCAATAGAGCTGGGTTTCACCGGATTCCAGGCGTTCAGAGGTAAAGGTGAAGGCTTTATCAACCGGGAGAAATTCAGGTTTGGTGTCGAACGGACTGGTTCCCGCCTGGGCCAGGCCCGCGATCAAAAGGGTAAACAGTAAAAACAGACGATGCATGGATAAGCCTTTGCCCGGTACTAGTGAGGTGCACAGTGGCGTGTGGCGATTAACCGATGATTAACCGCCCCGGCCTTGTGGCGATGGCGTCTGCGGCATAATGTCGGCTTAATCGGTCAAAGGCTTAATCAGCTTTATTTCTACGAGGCTCCCCATGCACGTACTGGTTTGCGAAGACGATGAGCTGATCGCCAGCGGCATCGTCGCCGGCCTGACCGCCCAGGGCCTGACCGTGGAACACGTGGCCACGGCGTCCGCCGCCCGGGCGATGCTCAAGGTGGCGGAGTTCGACGTCATGGTGCTCGACCTTGGGTTGCCGGACGAAGACGGTCTCAAGCTGCTGCAGCAGTTGCGCCATCAGGGCCTGGAGTTGCCGGTTTTGATCCTCACCGCGCGGGATTCGGTCACCGACCGCGTCGATGGCCTGCAAGCCGGTGCCGATGATTACCTGCTCAAGCCCTTCGACCTGCGCGAACTCGCTGCACGCCTGCACACGCTGTTGCGACGGGTGGCGGGGCGCAGCGTCAACCTGATCGAACACGGCGCCCTGACCTACGACCCGAGCAGCCGCGAAGCCACACTCGCTGGCCAGCCGGTGGACCTCTCGCGTCGCGAGCAGTCGCTGCTGCAAGCCTTGTTGCATAACCGTGGCCGGGTGCTGTCCACCGAGCAGCTGAAGGACAGCGTCTACGGTTTCAACGACGAACTGGAAAGCAACGCCCTCAACGTCCATATCCATCACCTGCGGCGCAAGCTCGGCAATGGCATTGTCGAGACCGTGCGCGGCCTGGGTTATCGCCTGGGGCCGGCTGATGGCGGAGAAGAATCGAAGTGATGAGTCTGCGTTTGCGCCTGAGCCTGACGCTCGGCGCCGCGTTTGCGCTGATCTGGGCCCTGGCCGCGGCCTGGATGCTCAGCGATTTGCGCAATCAAATGATGTTTTCCCTCGACCAGCGCCTGGTGGCGTCGGCACGCATGGTCGCCGGCCTGATGGAGCAACTGCCGCCCGTGCCGAGCAAGGGCGAGGGCACCCACTTCAGTGCCGAACAATTGAACATACCGGGTGGCATGGCGTGCCAGGTCAGCTCGCTGCGCGGTGAAATCCTGGCCCGCAGCCACACCGATCCGCAGCAGACGCTGGAGGCCGAGAAGCTGGGCTTTCACGATCAGATGATCGACGGCGCGCCGTGGCGCAGTTTCACACTGGCCCGGGGCGATCTGCGCATCACCACCGCCGACCGGCAGATCGAGCGTGAGGCGTTGAACATGTCGATCCTGCTGGCCGCTTCGGTACCGGTGGGCGTGGCGCTGCTCGGTTGCCTGTGCCTGCTCTGGCTGGGCATCGGCCAGGGGCTGGCGCCGCTCAACCGCATGCGCGACGCCTTGATGCGCCGCAGCGCCGACTCCCTGGAACCCTTGCAGATCCAGCCATTGCCCAGCGAGCTGCAACCCTTGCTGGAAACCCAGAACCAGTTGCTCCAGCGCATCGGCAAGACCATCGAGCGCGAACGGCGCCTGACCGGTGACGCGGCCCACGAGTTGCGCAGCCCGCTGACCGCCATCAAGACCCACCTGCAAGTGGCACGCATGACCGACGGTAGCGCCCGGGACCAATCCCTGGCGCGCGCCGAAGAAGGCGCGGATCGCATGCACCGCACCCTCGAGCAATTGCTGTTGCTGGCGCGGGTCGAGGGCAGCCTGTCGTTTGACGACGGTGTGCAGTGCAACGCCGAGCAAGTGGCAAAACTGGCGATTCAGGATGCGGCGAGCGGTGATCGCCAGCGCATCAGGTTTCAGGCACCGGGCAAGGTCTCCGCTGCGCCAGTGCAAATGCCCGCCGTGCTGTCGATCGCCGCGTTGCGCAACTTGCTCGACAATGCACTGCGCCATACTCCCGCCGACAAAGCGGTGGAGTTGAGCCTGGAAACCACCGGCAATCGTGTGCAGTTCGTGGTGCGCGACCATGGGCCGGGGATTGCCGAAGAGGATTTGCAGCACTTGACCCAACGCTTCTGGCGCAACGGCCAGAGCACGGGTTGTGGCCTGGGGCTGGCGATTGTCCAGGCGATCGTTCAGCGTTGCGGTTGTACACTGCAATTCGATAGCCGACCGGACGGCTTGCGGGTCGAACTGACAATGCCGCTGCAGCCAGTCTGAAAAACACCACAACCCCCTGTAGGAGCGAGCTTGCTCGCGATGGTCGATAACGATAACGCGTGCTTTCTGAATGCACGCGGTGTTCTTGAGTCCATCGCGAGCAGAGCTCGCTCCTATAAAGGTTTCCGTGTTACCACCTAAATCCCTCAAGCGCTGATGCGTTTCCAGAACAGGAAAACCGTATTGAGGGGTCGAGAGATGTCAGTCGCTACCAGCCTTATCGAAGATCAGCCGGCCCGGGTCGCTCCGACGTCCGCCGAGACGCTTTATCAATTCAACGAATCACCGCTGCTGGCCCGCCAGAGCCAGCAGGAATCAAACGCCCGCAGCTATCCGCGACGCATTCCCCTGGCGCTCAAGCGCGCCAAGGGTCTTTACGTCGAAGACGTCGAAGGCCGCAGGTTCATCGACTGCCTGGCCGGTGCCGGGACCCTGGCCCTGGGGCACAACCACCCGGTGGTGATCCAGGCCATCCAGCAAGTGCTGACCGATGAACTGCCGCTGCACACCCTGGACCTGACCACCCCGGTCAAGGATCAGTTCGTCCAGGACTTGTTCGGACTGCTGCCGCCTGCCCTGGCCGCTGAAGCGAAGATCCAGTTCTGCGGTCCCACGGGCACCGATGCCGTGGAAGCCGCCCTGAAGCTGGTGCGTACCGCCACCGGCCGCAGCACCGTGATCTCGTTCCAGGGTGGGTATCACGGCATGAGCCAGGGCGCGTTGAGCCTGATGGGCAGCCTCGGGCCGAAAAAACCGCTGGGCGCCTTGCTCGGCAGCGGCGTGCAGTTCATGCCGTACCCTTACGATTACCGCTGCCCGTTCGGGCTGGGCGGTACGCAAGGGGTGAAAGCCAACCTGAGTTATCTGGAAAACTTGCTCAACGACCCCGAGGCCGGCGTGCAATTGCCGGCGGCGGTAATCGTGGAAGTGGTGCAGGGCGAGGGTGGGGTGATCCCGGCCGACCTGGACTGGTTGCGCGGTGTGCGGCGGATCACCGAAAAGGCGGGCGTCGCCCTGATCGTCGATGAAATCCAGAGCGGATTCGCCCGTACCGGCAAGATGTTTGCCTTCGAACACGCGGGGATCATTCCCGATGTCGTGGTGATGTCCAAGGCCATCGGCGGCAGCCTGCCGCTGGCGGTGGTGGTCTACCGCGACTGGCTCGACACCTGGCTGCCGGGCGCCCATGCCGGGACTTTCCGTGGCAACCAGATGGCCATGGCCGCCGGTTCCGCAGTGATGCGTTATCTGGTCGAACACAAGGTCTGCGAGCATGCCGCCGCCATGGGCGAGCGCCTGGCCAAGCACCTGCGCATCCTGCAACGGGACTTCCCGCAACTGGGTGATATTCGTGGGCGTGGCTTGATGCTCGGTGTCGAACTGATCGATCCGACGGGCGCACCGGATGCCCAGGGTCACCCGCCGGCGTTCGCCCGCCTGGCACCCCTGGTACAGCGCGAATGCCTCAAGCGAGGCTTGATCCTGGAACTCGGTGGCCGCCATGGCGCGGTGGTGCGCTTCCTGCCACCACTGGTGATCAGCGCTGCGGAAATCGATCAGGTAGCCGGGATTTTCGGCCGGGCCCTGGCTGCTGCCACCCGCGATCAGTAAATTTTTCGCGCCGCGCAACGTTCCTTCTACATAACGGCTGCGCACACGGCGCAGCCCGCCCAACATCGATGGAGAGACAGCATGACTTCAGTATTCGACCGCGAGGACATCCTCTTTCAGGTCGTGGTCAACCACGAAGAGCAATACTCGATCTGGCCCGATTACAAAGCCGTGCCGCAGGGCTGGCGCACCGTGGGCAAAAGCGGGCTGAAAAAGGAATGCCTGGCCTATATCGAAGAGACCTGGACCGACATGCGTCCGTTGAGCCTGCGCCGGAAGATGGATGAGCAGGCGGTTGTGGCGAACTGATCCGTCGCCCATAAAAGAGCCCGTTGAGCCGGTAAGGTCAGCGGGCTTTTTCATATCGGAATTTTGTGTTGTCTGTCAGGCCGACCTCGCGAGCAAGCCCGCTCCCACAGGGGACCGCATTTCCAATGTGGGAGCGGGCTTGCTCGCGAAGAACGATAACGCGGTCCTACTGAGGTTGCACGCCACTAAGCCCCTTGATGACCAGATCCACATTCCCCTCCAGCTCCGCCACCGGATCCCCGGCATCGGTGCTCAACACCACCAACCGGCTACCCGATTCGGTAATCACCGCTTTTACAGCATCCGACGGCTGCCGGTGATGCAAAACCACCGCCACATCATTGTCCTTGAGCATCGCGCTCAACGCCTTGAGCGCTTCCGGTGTCCATTGCGCATCCGGTCGCGCATCGAGTCCCACCAGCTCCAGATTGAGCCCACCGATCAGGTAGCCGAAATGATCGCTGAGGCTCATCACACTGAGGTTATCGGCCGTCGCCAGCCGCGCTTCGCTGTCAGCACTGAGCTTGAGCAAGCGTTGCTTGAGGGCCGCCAGGTTGGCGTCGATCTTCGGCTTGGCCTCGGGAGCCAGGCGTACCAGGTCCGCCGCCATCACGTCGGCCATGCGGCCCATATTGTTGCTGGAAAACCACGGCTGGCTGTTGAGGCCGTCTACCCTGTTGCCCGGCTGCACGGCGATGCCCGGCAGGGCGCCGTCCACCGGGCGGGCGGCATCGACTTCGACGATACGGATATTGCTGCGCCGGGAGATCGGGTACAGCGGGTCATCCGGCCAGAGTGAGCGCAGGCCGATCACCGCATCGGCATCCTTCGCCAGTTGGGCCAGCGCCGGGGCACCTCGGCCGGTGAAGTAGGCGGTCTGGCGGCTGCCGGGCAGATTGGCCGACGCGGCGCGTTCGAGGCTCACATCGGTGCCTTTGAGCAGCACTTCACCGAGACCATAGGTAATCGGCAAAGAGGCCAGCACACGCAGCGGTTTGCCGTTGTTTGCGGCGAAAGTCGTGGCGGTCAGCCCGCACAGGGCCACCGCGAGGGTCAGTTGGCGCAGAGAAAAAATCATTTATCCAAGGTTCCCTTTCAGGCTGGGGACGATGCCGCGCGCAATGGCGGCCAGGGCGAAGGCGAGACCGGCCACGAGGATGATCGCGGCGCCGGACGGAATCGGCAGGTCGAAGACGATCGGCGCGAGAATCCCGCACAGTGTGCTGACGGTGGCGATCAGCACCGAACACCAGAAAAAGCCCTTCAGCGATTGGCTGAGCAAACGCGCCGCCGCTGCCGGAATCACCAGCAGCGCGCCGACCAGAATCGCACCGATGACCTTCACCGCGGCGACGGTGATCAGCGTCACCAGAATCACGAACAGATAATCCAGGGCCTTCACCGCCACCCCGCGCACCGCCGCCAGTTGCGGATTGAAGCTGGCGAGCATGATGCGGTTGTACAAAGGCAAAGCCAGGGCCATCACCAGCGAACCGACGATGGCCAGCACCAGCAGGTCATTGCCGTTGACCGTCAGCACCGAACCGAACAGCACGTTTTCCAGGATGTGCACGTTGATCTTGCCCGCCAGAATCAACAGCAGGCTGGCGCCCAGGGCGAGCGACACCGAGAGGAACACGCCGATCAAGGTATCCGGCGCCAGGCCGGTGCGGTTGCGCAGGTAGTTGAGCAGAATGCCGAACAGCAGGCAGTAGCCGAACAGGCTGCCGTAGGGACCGGTGTAGGGTTCACCGAGCAAAATGCCGATGGCCACGCCGGTCAACGCGGCATGGCCGACGGCTTCGGAGAAAAACGCGAAGCGCTTGACCACCACCAGCGTACCCAGGCCGCCCAGCACCGGGCCGATCAGCAGGCCGGCGAGCAGCGCATTGACCACAAATCCATAGGCCAGCGCCTCGGGCAGATAACCCGACGATGCCCAACCCTGGACCATCAGGCGAAAAGCTTCGTAACTCATCAGGCAAGGCTCCGTGGGTGAGTCGAGAACAGCGTCAGCAGGCGCTCCGGCGTCAGTGCCTGTTGCGGCGTGGCGTCGAACAGCACGCGGCGATTGAGGCCGGTGACGTGATCGGCCAGGCGCCCGACCGCTTCCAGGTCGTGCTCGATCCACAGCACGGTGATGCCCGCCGCTCGCCAGTCGCCAAGCAGACGTTCGAACACCCGGATCCCGGCCTCATCGAGGGCCGACATCGGCTCGTCGAGCACCAGCAATTGCGGAGGCGGGATCAGCCCCTGGGCCAGCAATACCCGCTGGCGTTCGCCGCCGGACAATGCGCCCATGCGACGCTTGCGCTTGTCCTGCATGCCGACCCGTTCAAGGGCCTCGCCAATCGCCGCCGCGTAATGTTTGCTCAAACCGAGAAAGGCCGGTCGACGCTGGCACATGGCAGCCATGAAATCATCGACGGTCATCGGCAAGCCCCGGTCGAACTCCAGCGCCTGTGGCACATAGCCAATGGTCCCCGGTTCGGCCGACCACTGCAGGCTCAAGCGGCCCTGATGCGGCATTTGCCCGAGCAGGGTCTTGATCAGCGAACTCTTGCCGCCGCCGTTGGGGCCGACCAGCGCATGCACGCTGCCGGGATGGACCTGGAGGGTCACCTTGTCGAGGATCGTCGTGCGGCCCAGCGTCAGGCTGATGTCGGCAAAATTCAGGGTAGGCCCGGGAACCTGTGGGAGCGGGCTTGCTCGCGAAAGCGGTGGGTCAGTCAGCATCATTGCCAAATTACAGTCCGCCTTCGCGAGCAAGCCCGCTCCCACAATGGATTCGGATTCACTTGGAACGGGGTTTTGTGCACTGATGATCTCCTTGGCAGTCATGCCCCCGACTCCTGAATCGCCCGCACCACGGTGTTGAGGTTGCCGGTCATTTCCTTTTCGTACTTGTCGGCGGCGTATTCGCCGTAGGAAATATGCGACAGCGGATACAGCTTCACGCCGGATTCGCGCTGGATGGTGTCGACGTAAGTGGAGGGAAAATCCATCTCCGAGAAGATCACCTTCACGTCCAGCTCACGCAACTGGTCGATGGTCTTTTTCAACTGGCTCGGGCTCGGCTCGATCCCGTGGGCCGGCTCGACCACGGCGGTCACTTCCAGGCCGAATTCGCGCAGCAGGTAGTCGTAGGCGGCGTGCACCGTGGCCACGCGCAACTCCGCGTTCGGCGCCTGGGTCAGTCTGGCCAGGGCATCGGCGCGCATCTTGCGCAGGCGCTTGCCGTAGGCGCGGGCGTTCTCGGTATAGGTTTTGGCATTGGCCGGGTCGAGCTTGCCCAGCTCCCGGGCGATGTTGTTGACCTGGGCAATCGAGGCGCTGATCGACAGGAAGGTATGCGGGTTCACCACCTTGCCGGCACCCCGGGCGGCAACACCGGTGGCGGCAAGCAGCGGCACGTTTTCATTGGCTTCGATCACCGGTACGTTCGGGGTTTCGCTGGCGGCGATCATGCGGTCGGCGAAATCATCATGACCAACGCCGTTGAGCACGATCACGTCCAACCCGCTGATGCGCTTGATGTCTTCGGCGCGGGGTTCGTAGGCATGCGGGTTGAAACCGGCCGGAATCAGCGGCACCACTTCGGCCTTGTCGCCGACGATGTTCGCCACGTAGCTGTAATACGGGTGCAGGGTGATGCCGATGCGCAGGCGCTTGGCTGCCTCGGCACTGGCGAGGGATGGCAGCAGGCTGGCCAGCAGGCCGATCAGCAGCACGCGCAAGATAGAATGTTGAGATGAAATAGGCATGGGAAAGCGGTCTTCTCTCGGGTGAGGGCGAGGGTTCAATGCTGGTGCTGGCGGGTCACGCCGGCATCGAATTGCGCGACGATCTGTTGCCAGCCGGCACTTTCGAGCGCGCTGTCGCTGAGGTCGGCCGGAGCCGTAAGGGTGCCGGCGCGGTTGAGCCAGATGTCCGGAGCGTCATCGGTGGCGGTCAGGCGCATCAGGAATGAACCGGCGACCGTCGGTGTCTGGCTCTGGCCGAAGTAGGCCTTGGCATTGAGCAATTGCCAGACATGGCTGCCACGGCTGACGGAGCTGGCATCCTGGGCAAACGGGGCAAAACCCTCGTCGGCGAGGGCCTCGGGCGTCGGCAGGGTTTGCTGTTCCTGGCGCAGGAAATGGATCTCGTCCAGGGTCACCCGCAAATCGGCGTAGATGCCTTGCTCGGCAGCGCTGAGGTCGCGGCGGGCATCCAGTTGGTGGCTGTTGACGCTGCTCACCTCATGGGATTCCCCGCGCCAGAGCACCACCGAACCGGCGACCGCAAGGATCATCAGGCAGAGCAGCAGGACGTAGAGGGTTTCGTGGCCGGCACCGGCCGGGCGCACCACTTGGGTCGTTGAAGTATTCATGGCGCCTGGATGTCCGCCTGGTCGATTTCCACCACGTGACCGGGGCCCGCGTCGAACAGCACATAGAACTCGGCGCCGGGTTTCTTGAACGTCAGGGTCGAATCGGCTCCGAGTTTGCCAGGCACCAGAATGGTTTCGTCGTAGCCGATCACATCGAGGGTCACGCCGGGAGCGCCGCTGCCGTCGGAAAAACCGCCGGTGCATTTGATCTGCTCGGCGTCGATGGCCTTGCATTCGCACATCGGGTTGTGGGCCAGGGCGCTGGCGCTGAAGCCGGCGCAGAGCAGCAGCAACAGGGTGGTGAGTGGACGAAGCGGGTTGATCATGGTTTGCCTCCTTGTTTGTTCAGCCAGGCGAGGGTGGCGGGGGAGGCCTGGCTCAAAGGAATGGATGCCTGATGCATGGCTCCGTCCCAGCCTTCCATGGTGATCCACAGTTCGGCGTCGGCCGTGGTCTTTTCCGGAACGGGCAGTGAAGCGCCCATGCGGTACGGTGTGCCGAAGAAAATCACGCCGGCGGCGCGCAGGCTGCGGGGTTTGCCGATGCGCAGGTAGGTGGCCTTGACCTGTCCGATACAGGCCTCGCACAGGGCCGCGTTGAAACCCTTCATGTAGCCGGCCGGGCCATCGAGCGTGGGGGCGGCGTTGCGCAACTCCGCCAGGCGCAGGCTCCAGGGGCCGACCTGGACTTCGCCGACGTCGCGTTCGCCCAGGCCACTGTCGCCACGCATCAATGCTTCATCCGCGAAGTACTTGGGCATGAAACCGAGTGGAATCAGCAGCAACAGGACGTTCAGGTGAAAGCGCCATTTGTGCCAGAGCACGCTCAGGCGCGAGGGTTGTGAGACCGCGATGTCTTTGCTCACAGGTTGGCCTCCGAGGTTTCCTTGCGGGTGGCCGGCTGCGCCGTGGCGCCGCGTGGTGTCCTGTTGCTGCGCTTGAAGGCATTGGCCGTCGCCAGTGCCGTGCGCTTGGTCCAGATCAGCAAGCCGCTGAGCACCATCATGCTCAGCAACAGGCCGAAGAACGCCCAGATCAGCTTGATCCACAGGCCACCGAAGTCGCCGGTGTGCAGCGGGCGCATGGATTCGGTGACGAACTCCAGGGTCGAACGGTCCGAAATCAGGCGAGAGGCGGCGATTTCGCCGGTATACGGGTTGAGGGTCGCGGTCTGGAACATCAGTGGATACCAACCGCGTCCTCCGACATCCAGATGGCTGTAGGCATTGCCCGGGAGGCTGACGAAGCTGGCTTCCAGTCCGGAGATTTTCTGCGTGGCGATTTCAATCGCGCGATCAAGGTCGATGCGCGGCGGGGGCGATCCATCGGGCGACAGCGGTACCGCTTCGCGGGACATCGCCGGAATGATCTTTTCCGTGGAGATGGAAATCTGGTTATCGAACAGCAAGGCCTGGATCAGAAACCAGGTGCCGGTGATGGAAATCACCGCGATGAACCAGATCGACCAGATGCCGCTCAAGCGGTGGAAGTCGCCCCAGAAAATCCGCGCGCCGTGGCGAATCCGCAGGGTCGGGCGGAAAAAACCTTTCCAGAAGCGTTTGTAGACCACCAGCCCGGTGACCAGCGAAGCCAGCAGCGGCAAGCCGAGAAACGACACCAGGTACCAGCCCCAGCTGTAGCCGTTGGTGAACGGCACCAGCCACCAGCCGTGCAGCGCCCGGGTGAAGGCGCGGAAGTTGAACTCCGGCGCTACGCCCTGGATCACGCCGCTGTATGGATTGACATAAATCACCACCGAGCGTCCGTCGGGATAGCTGACTTCGACATCCAGCGCGAAGTGCGACTCGTCGGGCCGACTGATGCTCTGCACCACGGTCTGCGGCTCGGCCTTGTTGATGGCCTCGATGACCTGCTGATAGCTGAGCAGCGGTGCATCGTCCGAGGGCTGGCTGGCGCGCATGGGCGGGTTGGCCAGCCAGACGATCTCCTGGCTGATCACTGCCAGGGTGCCGGTCACGCAGACGATCAGCACGAAAAACCAGATCGGCAGCGCCAGCCAGCTGTGGACCAGGAACCAGATTTTTGAGCGGGATTTCTTTGACATATTGAAGGTCTTGCCTGGATGAGAGGCCGCTCGGCTGCGGGCTTCGCAGGGATGAGCGCCCTGAAGGTCCAGTCGTGGCTTTTGCCTACGCGACAGGACTGCATCTAGGTAAGACGGATGAGCAAAGGAAATCCCGAAAGGGGAAGTGAAAGAAAATATTTCTCGATAGGCAGAAAGGCAGAGCAACCCGCGCACGGCCGGCCGCAGGATTCACATTCACTGAAGATCAAACGGTGGGAGCGGGCTTGCTCGCGAAGGGGACGGCACATTCAAAGTCAATGTTGCCTGACACACCGCCTTCGCGAGCAAGCCCGCTCCCACAGATTCCGAGCAAGCCTGCTCGCGAAGATTTCAACCCTGCTGAAACATCTCCTTCGCCCGTTGTTCAATCTGTTCCTGAGTCAGGTCTTCCTTGCGCGTCGCCAGGAACCACAGGTGCCCGTAGGGATCCTTCAAGGTCCCCGAGCGATCGCCGTAAAACTGATCCTTGACCTCGGATACAACGGTGGCACCGGCATCGATGGCCTGTTTGTAGGACTTATCGACATCGGTGACATACAAATGCAGACCCACGGACGGCGAATTGTCCGGATTGCTCAACGGTCCCTGATCGCACGGCGTGCCCAGCATGATCGGGCAATCGCCGATGCGCAGTTCGGCGTGACCGATGCCACCATCGGGCATGGCCAGGCGCATGACCTCAATGGCGCCGAAGGCTTTCTTGTAGAAATCGATGGCTTCGGCAGCTTTCTGGATGCCCAGATAGGGGGTGATGCTGTGATACCCCTCCGGAATGGGTTTGACACTCATGATGGATCTCCCTGTTCTTGTTCTGTGAATGGAAAGTACCTGCTTCGTTGTACAGCCGAATAAATATAGGCCAGCCGCTTTCGCCTCACCGAGCGCCCGACGAGCAGCAACGCCACACAAATGCCATTAGGTCGGCTCCAGCCAATGCGCTCCGGGCCTGTGCTCTGGACAAGTGTTGATAAGGACAATGATCGTCATTTCCTGATAGCCACTATTGAAAGCGTTGATTTCTGCTACCCGGAACGCGCGGGTAGCCTGTGTTCATTGCCTCGAACCCAGTCGCCAGGACGCCAGAAATGAAACCGATGATCGCCACTTTGCTGATGCTCGCTGTCTCCGTACTCGCCGGATGTGCCAGCCATGTTTCCCCGGAGCTTCGCCCTTACACGGCTGAAGAAAGCAAAGAACTGGCGCTGGAGGCGCTGAACCGTCGCGGATTGTCCTTCGACGAATACCACGCGAAGAAAGCCGAATTGCTCGGCCAGCCGCAAAAGTCGTTCAGCTACGACAACCAGGGGGAAATGAACGCCGGGCGATCTGTACAGCTTCACGGTCGTCCAAGCTGAGGCAAAACTGTACTGCTCCAAGTTTCGCGTAACTGTCCATGGGTTTCGCCCTAGGTGTGCGATAGGGTCAACACCTGACCGACCCTGACGGACTGCCACCCATGACGCTCTCACTCGACCTGCTGCTGGGCTTTGCCCTGTTCGCCCTCGTCACCTCGATCACACCCGGTCCGAACAACACCATGTTGCTGGCATCCGGGGTGAACTTCGGCTTCAACCGCACGATTCCGCACATGCTCGGCATCACTTGTGGCTTCTTTGTACTGGTGGTGGCGGTCGGTTTCGGCCTTGGCGCGGCGTTCCAGGCTTACCCATTGCTCTACACCGTGCTGCGTTACTTGGGTGCGGCGTATTTGCTGTATCTGGCGTGGAAAATCGCTCATTCCGGGCCCATGTCGGAGAGTCAGCAGAGCGAGGCGAAACCGATCAGCTATCTGGGCGCCGCCGCGTTCCAGTGGGTCAACCCCAAGGCCTGGATCATGGCCATTGGCGCCATCAGCACCTACACGCCGATGCAGGGTTACTTCACCAATGTGATCGTGATTGCGGCCGTCTTTGCCATCATCAACCTGCCGAGCGTTGGTGTCTGGGCCGCTTGCGGCACGCTGTTGCGCAACGTTCTGAAGGATCGCCGCTGGCTGCGCCTGTTCAATTGGGGCATGGCCGCGCTGCTCGTGGGTTCGCTGTATCCGCTGCTGCTCGAAAGCTTTAGCTGACGCATTGCTTCAACCGGTTGCCCGATGCCTGTTAAGCTGACTTTTCAGGAGCGTTCCTACGCACTATTAAATGAAGTAGTCCTTCTTTAACGGCATCCGATCAGGTATTGGTAACGTTCTGAAAACAGCGCGCAGCTCACAAGGCTGCGCTTTGCCGTTTACAGTCATGAGCTTCCTGATCCCGGAACACGCTCTGTGAGTCTTTTATGAACAAACGTCCGTTGTATTTCGATTACGCCGCCACCACGCCGGTGGATGAGCGGGTCATCAAGGTGATGGTCGAGTGTCTGGGCTTTACCGGCAATTTCGGCAACCCGGCCTCCAGCTCCCACGTCTTCGGTCAACAGGCCCGGCAATCGGTTGAGCAGGCGCGACGCCAGGTCGCCGAACTGGTCGGCGCGACAGCTGAACAGATCGTCTGGACCTCAGGCGCCACCGAATCCAACAACCTCGCGCTCAAGGGCGTAGCCCAGGGCCGCGGCACTGGCGGTGGCCATATCATCACCAGCCAGATTGAACACAAGGCCATTCTCGATACCGCCAGGCAACTGCAGGATGCCGGTGTCGCCGTGACGTACCTGGTGCCGGATGCCGATGGGCTGATCACCGCGCAAGCGGTCAGCGAAGCCATGCGCGAGGACACCTTCCTGGTGTCGCTGATGCTGGTCAACAACGAACTGGGGACGCTCAACGATATTCCGGCCATCGGTCAGGTGGTGCGTGAACGCGGGGCGTTGTTCCATGTCGACGCCGCACAGGGCGCGGGCAAAGTGGCGATCGACCTCGGGCAGTGGCCGGTGGACCTGATGTCGTTTTCCGCGCATAAACTGTACGGCCCCAAAGGCATCGGTGCGTTGTACGTCGGGCCGCGTGCCCAACAACGATTGCAGGCGCAGATCCATGGCGGCGGGCATGAGGGCGGATTGCGTTCGGGCACCCTGGCGACCCATCAGATCGTGGCCATGGGTTCGGCCTTTGCACTGGCGGCGGCTGCGTTCGATGCAGAGAAAGCCACCATCGTGCGATTGCGTGAACGCTTGCTCGAGCAATTGCAGGACATTCCCGGCGTGCGTCTCAACGGCAGCCCGACCCGGCGCATTCCCCATACCCTGAGCCTGACCTTCGCAGAAGGCGAGTTCAACCCGGCGGCGTTGCTGTCCTCGATCGCGTTTTCCGCGACCTCGGCGTGCAATTCCGCGAGTAATACCCCATCCCATGTGCTGCTGGCCCTGGGGCATGATGCCCGCTCGGCCAGCCGCACCATCCGCTTGAGCCTCGGGCGTTTTACCACCGAGCAGGACATCGACCAGGCGGTTCAACTGATCAAGGCAGCCTGCGCCAGTGCTCCGGCATTCTGGCAATAGGGCGACGAAGCGCCGACGTTGATCGGCACTCAACAATAATGATGAAGTGGTTAGCAGGAGACACGATGAATACGCAGCTTTCGATCAATGGATCGGTGCCCCAGCGCCTGGCGCAAACCCGCGAACTGATGAGCCGGGAGGGCATACACGCCTTGCTGGTGCCGTCGGCCGACCCGCACCTGTCCGAATACCTGCCGGGTTACTGGCAGGGGCGCCAGTGGTTGTCGGGTTTCCATGGTTCGGTCGGCACCCTGATCGTGACCCCGGATTTTGCCGGCGTCTGGGCCGACAGCCGTTACTGGGAGCAGGCGACCAAGGAACTCAAGGGCAGCGGCATTGACCTGGTCAAGCTGCAACCGGGTCAACCCGGGCCACTGGAATGGCTGGCCGAGCAAACCCCCGAGGGTGGCGTTGTCGCGGTCGATGGCGCGGTCATGGCCGTGGCGTCGGCACGGACCCTGGGCGCTAAACTCGAAGAGCGTGGCGCCCGTCTGCGCACCGACATCGACCTGCTTGGCGGAGTCTGGAGCGACCGCCCAAGCCTGCCGAACGAACCGATCTATCAGCACTTGCCACCACAGGCGACCGTCAGCCGTGGCGAAAAACTCGCCAAACTGCGTGAAACCCTTCAGGCCCGCGGTGCCGACTGGCATTTCATCGCCACCCTCGATGACATCGCCTGGCTGTTCAACCTGCGTGGCGGCGACGTGTCGTTCAACCCGGTATTCGTTTCCTTCGCCTTGATCAACCAGCAACAGGCCACGCTGTTTGTCGCCCTGAGCAAAGTCAGTGCCGAACTGCGCGCCATCCTTGAACAGGATGGCGTGACCTTGCGCGATTACAGCGAAGTCGCTGCCGCACTGCGCGCCGTGCCGAGCGGCGCGAGCCTGCAAGTCGACCCGGCGCGAGTCACGGCGGGGTTGCTGGACAACCTCGACAGCGGGGTGAAACTGATCGAGGGCCTGAACCCGACCACCCTGGCCAAGTCGCAAAAAAGCCTGGCCGATGCCGAACACATCCGTCAGGCCATGGAGCAGGACGGCGCAGCACTGTGCGAATTCTTCGCCTGGCTGGACTCGGCGCTGGGCAATGAGCGCATCACCGAACTGACCATCGACGAAAAACTCACTGCTGCTCGTGAGCGCCGTCCGGATTATGTGTCGCTGAGCTTCAATACCATTGCCGCCTACAACGCCAATGGCGCGATGCCGCACTACCACGCCACCGAAGAGGAGCACGCGGTCATCGAAGGGGACGGTCTACTGTTGATCGACTCCGGCGGCCAGTACCTGGGCGGCACCACTGACATCACGCGGATGGTTGCGGTGGGCACCCCGACCGATGAGCAAAAGCGCGATTGCACCCGTGTGCTCAAGGGCGTGATTGCCTTGTCCCGCGCGCAGTTCCCGAAAGGCATTCTGTCGCCGCTGCTCGATGCCATCGCCCGTGCGCCCATCTGGGCGGAAAGTGTCGACTATGGTCACGGCACCGGTCATGGCGTCGGTTACTTCCTCAACGTTCATGAAGGTCCGCAAGTCATCGCCTATCAGGCTGCGCCTGCCCCGCAAACGGCGATGCAACCGGGCATGATCACGTCCATTGAACCGGGCACCTATCGTCCGGGCCGTTGGGGCGTGCGGATCGAAAACCTGGCAATGAACCGTGAGGCAGGCAAAAGCGAATTCGGTGAGTTCCTGAAGTTCGAAACGCTGACCCTTTGCCCGATCGACACCCGTTGCCTGGAAACCTCGCTGCTGAGCGAAGACGAAAAGCAGTGGTTCAACGCCTACCACGCCGAAGTGCGCGAACGCCTGAGCCCATTGGTCGAGGGCGCAGCCCTCGAGTGGCTGAACACCCGTACCGCGGCTATTTGATTGCTTTCAGTTCGGGCGCTGTCTCCAGCGCCCGGCTCATGTAGTCAACAAAGGCTTTGACCCTGGCGGATTGGCGACGATTCGCCGGGGACACGGCATGAATCGGTAGCGACTGCGCCGTGTAGTCCTCAAGAATCGCCGTCACGCTCCCGGCTTTCAGATCCTCGCTGAACAACCACACCGGCGACAGCGCAATCCCCAATCCCCCCAGCACCAGTTCGCGGATCGCCTCGGAACTGTTGCTCTGCGCATTGCCCTTGATCCGCACCTCATGACGCTGCGCATCTTTTGTGTAAACCCACAGGTTTTGACTGCTCAGCAGGTTGAACATCAGGCAGTTGTGCCTGTCCAGCTCCTGCGGTGTTTGCGGTTGCCCGTATTGCCTGAGGTAGTCAGGTGATGCGACGGTCACCCGATGGGTCGTACCCACCAGGCGAGCGATCAGGCCACTGTCGTTCAGGGCACCGATCCGGAAGGTGACGTCCAGCCCTTCGCTGACCAGATCCTGGTTCTGATCGTTCAGTTGCAGGTCTATCTGTACGTCAGGGTAGTGCCTGAGAAAGTCCGGCAATCGGGGGGCGATATGCAAGCGGCCGAAACTGACCGACGAACCGATTTTCAGAGGCCCTGCAACCCGCTCCCGGCCGGACTGGAAGCTGTGTTCCGCCGCATCCACGGCAGCGAGGATGATCCGGCATTCGTTGTAGTAGCGCTGACCTTCGTCCGTCAGCGATAGCTTGCGGGTACTGCGGGCAATCAGCTTTCCGCCCAATCGGGTTTCCAGCGCTTGCAGCACCTTGCTGATGGTTGGCTGACTGGTCTGCAACTCCCGGGCAACGGCGGAAAAGCTGCCACGCTCAACCACCCGTACGAAAATCGCCATTGCATTGAGTGTGTCCACGGTATTTCTCATTGATGCTGTATCGGCATGATCACTATAGCGATATAGCGTCTTATCGGCATGTATAGGGCGAGGCAAGATTCACCCTGTATTCACTTCTGATGGGAGATGGCGAAATGACTGACTCACTGAACATGCGCGCTCTGATGATCGACTCGGCCAATGCCCCGTTACGCCTGGTTTCCATCGCGCGGCCCGTGCCACAGGCCGGGCAGGTATTGGTCAGGATCAAGGCCAGCGGTGTGAATCCACTGGATGGAAAAATCCGCTCTGGGCAGGCGACTCATGCGGGGCAACCACTGCCGGCGATCGTGGGAATGGATCTGGCCGGGACCGTAGAGGCGCTGGGCGAGGGCGTCAGTGGCTGGCTGCCGGGGGATGAGGTATACGCGATGGCCACCGGTATTGGTGGTATTCAAGGTTCATTGGCCGAATACGCGGCGGTCGATGCCCGCCTGTTGGCTCGCAAACCGCACAACCTGAGCATGCGCGAAGCGGCCGGATTGCCACTGGTGCTGATCACCGCTTGGGAAGGCCTGGTGGACCGGGCTCGTGTTCGACCCGGGCAGAAGGTATTGATTCATGGCGGTGCCGGGGGCGTCGGACATGTAGCGGTACAAATCGCCCGCGCTTTTGGTGCTGAGGTTTTTGCCACGGGCTCGGCCGGGCAGCAATCGATCATCGAAGGGTTCGGCGCGACGTTTATCGATTACCGCAAGTCTTCGGTCGAAGACTATGTGGCCGAGCACACGGCCGGTGAGGGTTTCGACATTGTCTATGACACAGTGGGGGGCGAAACGCTGGATGCGTCATTCAAGGCTGCCCGGGTGTATCACGGTCATGTACTCAGTTGCCTGGGGTGGGGCCAGCACAGCCTGGCACCGCTGTCCTTTCGCGGGGCGACTTATTCCGGTGTCTTCACCCTGCTGCCACTGTTGACGGGCCAGGGACGCGAGCATCACGGCGAGATTCTGCGCGAGGCGGCGCGGTTGATCGAGGCGGGTAAGCTCGTGCCGTTGCTTGACCCGCACTCGTTCACACTGGAGTCGGCAGAAGCCGCCCATACACTGCTCTTGTCGGGAGCGGCAAAGGGGCGGTTGGTCATCGAGGTCTAACTCAGGGCTTCGAGCACGAAGTCCAGTCGATCCTGGCCGAAGTACAGCTGGTTGTCGACAAACATGCTCGGAGCTCCGAATACGCCTCGCTGTACGGCTTTTTCGGTGTTGTCCTTGAGCGCCGTCTTGATTTCTTCATCGGCGGTCAGGGCCAGCACTTCCTGTGGGTTGAAGCCGTTTTCGCTGAGCACTGCGGCGACGGTTGCCGGTTCGTCCAGGCTGCGACCCTCTACCCAGATGGCCTTGAACAGGCAGTCGAGGAAGGCGGCAAAGCGTTCCGGGTGGCGCAATTGCATGCCCGTTACGGCGCGCATGAGCATCAAGGTGTTGATCGGGAAGTGCGGATTGAATTTGAGGGGCACGCCGTAGCGTTTGGCGTAGCGGTCCAGGTCCTGAAACATGTAGCGGCCCTTGGCCGGGATAGTCGCTGGAGAAGCATTGCCGGTGGCTTTGAATACGCCGCCCAGCAAGAGCGGAATGTAGACCAGCCGGGTATCGGTCTGTGCGCAAATCTTCGGTAGCTGGGTATAGGCCAGATAGGTGGCGGGGCTGCCGAGGTCGAAGTAGAACTCCACGGTTTTGCTCATGTTCAAGGCGCTCGTCTTATTGTTGTGTGTGGGCGATTACCAGCGTTCGCTCCAGGGGCGAAGGTCCAGCTCGAAGGTCCAGGCATCGCGGGGCTGGCTGTGCAGGTACCAATAGTTTTCGGCGATATGCTCGGGATTGAGGATGCCATCCTGATCCTTGGTCGCGTATTTCTCGGGGAAGCTTTCACGGATGAAATCGGTATCGATGGCGCCATCGACGATGACATGGGCAACGTGAATGTTCATCGGCCCGAGCTCCCGGGCCATGCTTTGCGCCAATGCTCGAATGCCGTGCTTGGCGCCGGCAAATGCGGCGAACCCGGCAGCACCACGCATGCCTGCGGTGGCGCCGGTGAACAGGATCGTGCCGCGCTGGCGCCTGGCCATGCGCTTGGCCACTTCTCGGGCATTGAGAAAACCGGAAAAACAGGCCATTTCCCAGATCTTGAAATACTTGCGGGCGGTTTCTTCGAGAATGCTGCACGGCACGTTGGCGCCGATGTTGAAGACAAATGCTTCGATGGGGCCGATCTGGCTTTCGATCTGCTCGACCAGCGCGATCACGTCCTCTTCTTTACGTGCATCGCAGGCAAACCCGTGGGCCTCTCCGCCATCAGTCTCGATGGCCTCCACCAGTGGCTGGAGCTTGTCCGCGCTGCGGCGGGTGACGCAGGCGACAAAGCCTTCCTGGGCAAACCGCTTGGCAATGGCGCCGCCCGTTGCATCACCTGCACCGACGACCAATACGACCTTCTTGTTATTCATGGGTTGATCCCTTTGGTAAACGATCGTTAACTAAACGAACGTTATGCTATGATTCGACAGACGTCAAGGTGAGCAACTCAGGGGAAAGACAATGCGTTATTCAGCCAGTCACAAGCTGGAAACCAGGCAAAAGCTGCTGGAAAGCAGCGCGTTGTCGGCCAAGAAGTCCGGTTTTTCAACGGTGGGTGTGGACGGCCTGATGAAAGCCATTGGCTTGAGTGGTGGGGCCTTCTACAGCCACTTTTCATCGAAAGACGAGTTGTTTGCAACCATTGTCGAACGTGAGTTGGGTCAAAGTCTGGCGCGGCTGGGGGAAGGGCAGGACCGTGACAAACTTGAGCGCTGCCTGAAAATGTACCTGAGCATGTCTCACGTCGAGAATCCGGAAACCGGTTGTGCGTTACCGGCATTGGGGGCGGAAATTGCCCGTTCCGATGTGAATGTCCGCCAACAGGCTGAGCACTGGATTTGCCGTCTTCAGGAAAGTTGGGCAGGTGTCTTGCAAAGCGACAGCCTGGCGTGGGCGATTCTGTCGCAATGCATTGGCGCGTTGGTCGTAGCGCGCATGCTGGCTAGCCCGGATGTCCAGCGCAGGGTGCTGAAGTCCAGCTACGAGGAAATCGGCCGTCAGATCGCAAGTTCGGGAACCTGACGCGACGGCCCTGCCTATTTGCAGATGACAATCATGCTGCGGCTGGTATAACCCGCGGGATTGAGGCCAAACGGATAATCACCGGGCTCTTCCACGGCGTCTCCCGACTTGGCGATGACCTTGTATCCCTTGGGCGCGCAGGAGTTGGCAGCGCTGGCGTAGCACTTGTCCCAGGACGAAGACAGTCCGGAACAGTTGATGTGGAGTCCTTTCTTGCCGTGCTTGATCTGTGTGTCGGATGTCGCTGCGCAGCCCGCAATTGCAAGTACGGCGATCAGCATCAAAAATCGTTTCATTACTGTCCTTATAGCGTCCCCGGATCTTGTGCCCGGGTCTGGCTGCATTCGCTTTCGCTTGAAGCGTAACGATATCTCTATCTGAAATTGTCCATGGCATGACTCTGGGGGCGGGGCTAAACATGGCCTAATTGAGCGGTAAATACCAGACCTGCGTCATATCTGCTATCAATCTGCCGCGACTGCTGGCCTGGTGGCATTGCCCATGGTCATGGTTGCACCGACGGAGGCCAGAATGATGCACATGATTGCCATCCACTGCGACAGCGAGAGGTATTCATGAAGGAACAGCAAGCCTGACAACGCGCCGAAGGCGGGCTCGATGCTCATCAGTGTGCCGAAGGTTCTGGCAGGCATGCGGGTCAGAGCGACCATCTCCAGGGTGTAGGGGAGGGCTGTGGACAAGACGGCGACGCCGAGGGCAACCGGGATCAATGAAGGGGTCAGCAAAGCGGAACCAGCATGGACAATGCCGATAGGGGCTACGAAGAGCGCAGCGATCATTACCCCCAGCGCTGCGGTTTGCACGCCATTATCGGCCCCCGCTTTTTGCCCGAACAGAATGTACAGTGCCCAGCAGACCCCCGCCCCCAAGGCATAACCGGCGCCCACCAGATCGATTCCTGCACTCGCTTCTCCAGTCGGTATCAGCAGCAGCAAGCCGACGGCAGCCAGGGCGATCCATAAAAAGTCGATCGCGCGACGCGAGGCGTAGATCGCCACGGCCAATGGGCCGGTGAACTCAAGCGCCACTGCGATGCCCAGGGGTACGGTTTGCAATGACATATAGAAGAGGAAGTTCATACCGCCCAGTGCCATCCCGTAGACGATGACGGTGCGCAGGGACCTGGCGGTGAGCTTTGCCCGCCATGGACGCAGTATCAGCATCATGATCACACTGGCAAAAATCAGCCGTAATGTTGTCGTCCCTTGGGGACCGACAACGGAGAACATGCTTTTGGCCAGGGAAGCTCCGGACTGGATCGACGCCATGGCTATGAGCAGCAGCCCAACCGAGAACAGGGTAGAGGCCAGGCTGCGAGGCTGATCATTCATTAGGTGGCATCGTCCGAAATATGGAAACCAGGGGCGTTTCTATGTGTGTTGGGCAATATACTGCGCATTCCCCGCAGGCGCGTCTATATATAAGCAGTGTTTTTGCACATATCGGTAGAAAACCTGAATCAGTGCTTGACGGCAGATTCTGGAGGCCTATAATTCGCCCCACTTCCGGCGCAGTCGAAACAGAAAACTCCTTGATAAACAAAGAGTTACGCAGTTT
>NZ_AKJO01000072.1:0-63784 GCF_000282295.1 Pseudomonas sp. GM33 | reverse complement strand
AAGCGGCTGACGAACCGAGCCGCTGCGGGACGTGTATGCAGAACGGCCTGAGAACCGAAGCCGACCAAAAGATAGATCACCCCGCAACTGATCGTGTGGATCAGGCCAAGTGCAATCATCTGTAGCGGCACGGGCCAGGGGGCGGAGGCGTGGGCAAATTGCGGTAGTAATGCCAGGAACAACAGAAACACTTTCGGGTTGAGCCCGCTCACGCACAGCCCCTTGATCGCCCAGCGTGTCCAGGAGTTCGAAACCTGAATATCATCGGCGTGTGGTGTCGAGGGGCGGGCAAGCATGTTGATACCCAGCCAAAGCAGATAGGCCGCTCCGGCAATCGTTAGCACCGTCAAGGCCAAAGGGTGGTTGGCTACCAGCGTGCCGACGCCGGCGGCTACCACCATGGTTGCAATCAGGTGGCCGGTCAGAAGTCCGCCCACGGCAGGTATGACGACCCTCCCTTTCAAACCTGCGGATATGGCGTAGGCCCAGTCTGCGCCCGGGGTTATGACTAATAGAATCGACACCGCCCAGAAAGCAATGAACACACTGAGGTTCATGGGGCCACCCACTTGTTTTGCTGATAACTCATCGTCCTGCTCCGGAAGAAATGGATGCGAGGAAGAATAGTGAAAAGTTGTTAGAATTTATTTTCAAAGATGTTCGGCATTAAACCTGGAAACGGGAGATTCTTCCAAATGGACAGGATTGATCGAAAGATTCTTTCTGAATTGCAAAAGGACGGGCGACTCTCGGTCACCGAGCTGGCCGAGCGCGTCGGATTGAGCCTTTCACCTTGCCATCGGCGAGTGCGAGCGCTGGAGGAGTCGGGTGTTTTGCTAGGCTATAGAGCGCAGTTGGACCCAGGCGCATTGGGCCTCAATTTTTCCGCTATGGTGTTTGCAACGCTCCGCGAGGGCGACAGGCAAGCTGTCGAGGCCTTCGAGACGGCGCTCCTCGGCATTCCCCAAATAGTCGATGCTCAACGACTGTTTGGGGAGCCAGATTACTTGCTTCACGTCATTACCCAGGACTTGCCAGCTTTTCAAAGACTCTACGATGAGAGTCTTTCGACATTGCCCAATGTGCAGCGTTTGACGTCGACACTCGTTATGAAGCGGGTCGTGCAGGATCGACCTCTGCCTCTGTAATGCGAATATTGGCACGAAACCTGTCGCGCACCGCGTGAGCCTATTCATTCAAGGCGGCATGCGATCGAAAGTGATCAAGTGGGGTTCACACTGAGCAATCGCATCAGACCCTCTTGTGAAAATCGCCCGTTCGATAATGTCGCCTTTGGTGTGCCCAATCCGCAGGCTCGCTTCGCTGCCAGCAGTTCGTCACCGATGTCGATAGCAGCCAACTTGGCTTTTTCACGAGCAATGTTCAAACGCTTCTAAGCATCGTCGCGCTCATCCGTTTTCCATGACGGCGGATGATCAGGTTATTCGAAACATGCCTCGCGTTGCGCTCGGCTATCTGTGCGATCAGCTTGCCCAGGGTGTTTGCCGAATCCTCCCGCATTCATCTGGATGCGAAGTTTTTTGCGTCTTGTTCTGCTACACCATCAAGCCCCCCCTTAACATCATCCTTTCGCATGACCAATACATCTGCCGGCCGTTGGCCGGTCAGGTACGCCAGGTCTATCGCGTCTTTCAGCTTTTGAGCTGCCTTCTTGTAAACAGCATTCCAAACCACATCGTTTGCGTAGTAGTCCCTCGTCGACTCCTTGTTCTTGCGTACATCCTGGCTGGGATTTTCCTTGCTCGTCAGTCCCCATTCCCGTGCAATGTCGAAGAGGGGGGAGAGGCTGGAACAACTGCGTCGGTCGGGAATGTTGGCTTTCGCAGCAGGAGGGGGGAGGCAACAACAGTCAATGCCCGCTTCGATGAGCGGGCTTTTCATCCAACAAAACAAGCAGAGGCCAGGGAGGGGAGCGGCCAAGGAAAAAGGCGCAGCCCGGACCTACAGCTGACGAGCGATCAGGTCCTTCATGACTTCATTGGCGCCGCCATAGATCTTTTGTACGCGCGAATCGACAAACATCCGGGCGATAGGGTATTCGTCCATATACCCGTAACCACCGAACAGTTGCAGCAGTTCGTCGGTAACCTTGCACTGCATATCGCTGCACCACAACTTGGCCATGTAGGCAGCCTGAGGATCGAGCTTGCCGTCGAGCAAACGCTGGGTACAGTCGTTGACGAATGTGCGGGCGATGTGGGTGATGGTGGCACACTCGGCCAGCTTGAACTTGGTGTTCTGCAGGTCGAACAGTTTCTGGCCGAACATCCGGCGTTCCTTGGCGTAGTCCGTGGCCAGCTCCAGCGCACGCTCCATGACCGCCACGGCGGGCACAGCCAGCAACATGCGTTCATAGCAAAGTTGGCTCATCAGCTGGATGAACCCGTTGCCCTCGACCGGGCCGAGCAGATTGGCGACCGGTACGCGCACGCTGTCGAAAAACATTTCGCATGTGTCCGAGCCATGCAGGCCGATCTTTTTCAGCTTGTTGACGCTGTAGCCCTTGAGGTTCCCGGTCTCGATCACCACCAGTGAAATACCCTTGGCGCCATCGTCGGAAGTGCGCACGGCGATCACCACCAGGTTGCCGCTGTAGCCGTTGGTGATGAAGGTCTTGGAACCGTCGATCACGTACTCGTCGCCATCACGGCGGGCGCGTGTGCGCAGGGTCTTGAGGTCGGAGCCGCAATCGGGTTCGGTCATGGCGATGGCGGCGAAGAGCTCGCCGCTGGCCAGGCGGGGAATCCATTTTTGCTTTTGCTCTTCGGTGCCGTAGTCGAGGATGTAGTGGGTGGCGATGGAGTGCACCGCAGTACTGGGCGGCATTCCGGCGCGAGCCAGTTCATCCAGGGCGACCAGTTGATAGGACAGCGGCGCGCCGGCACCGCCGTATTCCTCACTGATCTCCGGCAGCAGAAAACCCATCTCGCCAAAGCCCTGCCAGATCTCGCGCGGCACGTAGCCCTGTTCGCGCCAGGCATCGTTGTGCGGTGTCATCTCATTGGCGATGTAGCGACGTACCTGGTCGCGATAGGCCTCGATGTCGCTATCCATCCAGGAATGTTGGTGCAGTTGGGGCAACATAAGCTCGGTCTCCGCAATTTTGGGCTTCGCCACCGATGGCAGCGTGCGAAATGCGAGCCTAGAACGAGGGGCCTTGCGCGCACATAGCCGCTGGCCCCAAAGCTGTTGCACTTGACCTCAATCGGTCAGTTGCCCTTGCGAACCTGGCCCGGGGTCTGCCCGGTCCAGCGCTTGAAGGCGCGCTGGAAGCTGGCGCTGTCGGCGAAGCCAAGTTCCTCGGCCAGCACCGGTGTCGGCAGCTTGCTGGTTTTCAGTCGGTAGATCGCCCAGTCGCGGCGCAGGCTATCGCGGATGTTCTGGAAAGAGGCGCCTTCCTGAGCCAGGTGACGTTGCAATGAGCTGGCCGAGCAGTGCAGGGCGGCACTGGTCTGTTCAAGGTCTGGCCAGCCGCTATGGCGCGCGCGTTCTTCACGCAGATAAACCCGCACCCGATCGCTGACGCGTGCGGGTATGGCGGGCACCAGAAGGTCGAGCAGGGCCTTGGCCAGGTATTCATGCAGATGAGAACTGTCACGGCGCACGGGTGCCTGCAGTGCCTGGGAGTCGAACCAGATAGTCGAGAAGGCTGTGCCGAAGCGCAGTTCCGTAGGGAAGAGCTTGCGGTAGTCGCCAACCGACTCAGGTTGTGTGAATGCCACGTCGATACCGGCGGGGCGCAGGCTCCCGCCTTCCAGCCAGGCCATGACGCGCCAGATCAGTCGCAGAAACAGCACGTGGGCGAAATCGCGGGACTCGACCTGAGTGGTGAGGAAGTGCAGTTCGACCCGTACGTGCCGACCGTCGTCCAGCAGCACCGGGTCAAGGTCGTCTTGCAGGAGCCGCAGGGTGTGGGTGAATTCCCGCAGGGCGCCGAACAGAGTGTCGCCGGTCAGGGCTGAACGCATCATCAGCATGAAGCTGCCGCGGCGCAACTTCCGCGAAAACAGCGCGATGCCTTCGTCATCGAGACCCTTGATGGTCTTGCGCAGCAGGGCAACGTACTGGTCGACGGTGACGTGGTGGTCCAGGTCCTGAGGCTGCTGTGGATCGATCCCTGCGTCGCGTAGAAAGCCCTCGATCTCGTAACCGCGATCACGGGCTGCGGCGAGCAGGGAGGAGACGAAAACGGAGGCGAAGGTAACGGGGGTTGGATTCGACATTGGTGGATTCTGCAAGTCATTTGCGGCGCCATGACATTGGCGGTTTTGCGCACGGCCATCACATTAAGCCCACAAAGTCACACCGTGCCGCAACTTAAATTCAGGAAAGCCGCTATGAGTCGCAATGTCTATGTGATTGGGGTCGGCATGATCCCTTTCGTCAAGCCGGGCGCCAACGCGCCCTATCCGCAAATGGCCGCTGCCGCCTTGCGTGCCGCGATGGTCGATGCCGGCGTGGGTTACGCGCAGGTAGAGCAGGCGTACGTCGGTTACGTCTATGGTGACTCCACTGCAGGCCAGCGCGCGCTATACGAAGTCGGCATGACCGGAATCCCGGTGGTCAACGTCAACAACAACTGCTCCACCGGTTCCAGCGCGCTGTTCCTGGCCAACCAGGCAGTCAGCGGCGGTTCAGCGGAATGTGCCCTGGCGCTGGGTTTTGAGCAAATGAGCCCGGGTGCGCTGGGCACGCTTTTTGGCGACCGCCCCAGCCCCTTCGAGCGCTTCGACCTGGCCACCGATGAGTTGGTCGGGCACGCCGGCGTCCCGCTCGCACTGCGCTACTTCGGTGGCGCTGGCCTGGCGCACATGCAGGAGTTCGGCACCCGCCTGGAAACCTTTGCCAAGATCCGCGCCAAAGCCAGCCGCCATGCCGCCAACAACCCGATGGCGTTGTTCCGTAACGTCGTCAGCGCCGAAGACGTGATGAACTCGCCCGCCGTCTGGCCCGGCGTGCTGACGCGCCTGATGGCTTGCCCGCCGACCTGCGGCGCCGGGGCGGCGATCCTCTGTTCGGAGGACTTCCTGAAACGCCACGGCCTGAAGGGCGCAGTGCGCATTCGTGCGCAATCCATGACCACCGACACGTCCAGGACGTTCGATGCGAGAGACATGCGCGAAGTGGTCGGTTTCAGCATGACCCGCACGGCCGCGCAGAATGTCTACGAGGCGGCCGGTGTCGGTCCGCAAGATATCCAGGTCGTCGAGTTGCACGACTGTTTCGCACAGAACGAGCTGCTCTCCTACGAGTCGCTGGGCCTGTGTCCGATCGGCGGGGCGGAGCGCTTTGTCGAGGACGGCGATAACACTTATGGCGGCAAATTCGTCACCAATCCTTCCGGCGGGTTGCTCTCCAAGGGCCATCCACTGGGCGCCACCGGCCTGGCCCAGTGCACCGAGCTGGTCCAGCAGTTGCGTGGCGAGGCAGGTCCACGTCAGGTAGACGGCGCGCGTCTGGCCCTGCAACACAATCTCGGGTTGGGCGGCGCCTGCGTCGTCACCCTCTACGAAAAAGTCTGAGGGGCGACGGATGATCGACAAGAAGTGGATCGGCCACGAACTGGCCGCCACCACGATGACGCTTGAGCGAGGGCGCCTTTGCGCATTCGCCCGGACCATTGGCGAGACCGATCCGTTGTACACCGATCTCGCTGCCGCCCAAGGAGCAGGCTTGTGCGACGTGCTGGTCCCGCCGACATTCCTGTTCGGTGCCGAGCTGGATGCCGGCACCGTGGACAGCATGCTGGCGGATCTGGAAATCCCGATCGCGAAGATTCTTCACGGTGAACAGAGCTTCACCTATCACAAGCCGGTGTGCGCCGGGGAAACGGTCACCGTGAAGTCGCGGATCGCTGACATTTTCGACAAGAAAAACGGCGCGCTGGAGTTCCTGGTCAAGACCTCGCAAGTCCACAACGACAAAAACGAGCTGGTCGCCGAGTTGCGCACCGTGCTCGTGGTCCGCAACTGAGGAGTCCCGACCATGAGTCATTCACTGCAACACGTGAAGGTCGGTGACGGGCTGCCACCCCTGACGCTGGCGGCGGTCGACCGCACCACGCTGGCGCGGTTCGGTTGCGCCTCGGGCGACCTCAACCCGATTCACATCGACGTGGATTTCGCCCGCAAGGCCGGCATGCCGGACGTGTTTGCCCACGGCATGTTGAGTATGGCCTGGCTGGGTCGCCTGCTGACCCAGTGGGTACCGCAAAGCCGGCTGCGCAGCTTTGGCGTGCGCTTCCAGGGCATCACTCACCTGGGGCACGTCATCACCTGCAAGGGCCAGGTAACCGAGATCGTCGAGGTCAACGGCGAACGTTGCGCCAGGGTCGAGGTGGCCACGGTCAACCAATACGGCCAAGTCAAGATCGTCGGCGACGCATTGATCGCCATCGCCATTGGCTAACCCCTTTTTTCAACCTTTTGCGGAAGAAACAGATGAGCAAGAAACTCGAAGGTAAAGTTGCCCTGATTACCGGTTCCGGTCGTGGCATCGGCCGCGCCATCGCCTTGAAGCTGGCAGCCGATGGTGCCCGCGTGGTGGTCAATGACCTTGACGCCGAGCCGGCTCAGGAAGTGGTCGAGGCCATCAAGGCCATGGGCGGTGAAGCCGTCGCCTGTATCGGCAGCGTTTCGGCGCCCGACTTCGCCGAGCGCTTCGTCGGCACCGCGGTCGAGCATTACAAGGGGCTGGACATCATCGTCAACAACGCGGGCTACACCTGGGACAGCGTGATCCAGAAGATGACTGACGAGCAGTGGTACGCCATGCTCGATGTGCACCTTACCGCGCCATTTCGCATCCTGCGCGCGGCGCAGCCGGTCATCCGCAACCTGGTCAAGGCTGAACAGGACGCCGGCCTGCGTAACATTCGCAAAGTGGTGAACATTTCCTCTGTTGCCGGGCTGTTCGGTAATGCCGGTCAGGCCAACTATTCCACCGCCAAGGCCGGTATCACCGGCATGACCATGACGCTGGCCAAGGAGTGGGGGCGCCTGAACACCACCGTCAACTGCGTGGCCTACGGCTTTATCAAGACTCGTCTGACCGAAGCCACTGCCGACGGTAACGCCACCGCCGAGATCGAAGGTCGCGAGATCAAGGTCGGTATCAACCCTGACCTGATGACCATGCTAGAGCGCAGCATTCCGTTGGGGCGTGCCGGCACCCCGCAAGAAGCTGCCGGCTCGGTGTACATGTTCTGCATCCCCGAGTCCGACTATGTCAGTGGCCAGACGTTGATCTGTAGCGGCGGTCTGACCGGAATTTAAGCGCCACCGCTGTCCGGACAATCCGAAGCATTCAGTCAAAACAACAAGGACAAATCATGAAAGACAAGCGCGCGTGGTTGTCGCGGATGGCCCTGGTGGGCGTCTCGTTGATAGGCCTTTCGGCGACAGCCGGGGCAGCGGATAAACCCAACATTCTGGTGATCTTCGGCGACGATATCGGCCAGACCAACATCAGTGCCTATAGCCATGGCGTGGTCGGCTACAAGACACCGAACATCGATCGCATTGCCAACGAAGGCATGATGTTCACCGACTACTACGCGGAGAACAGTTGCACCGCAGGACGCTCTTCGTTCATCACCGGCCAGACGCCGTTGCGTACGGGCCTGACCAAAGTCGGAATGCCCGGTGCGCCAGTCGGCCTGCAGGCGCGCGACATTACCATTGCTCAGGCACTCAAGGCTCGGGGCTATTCGACCGGTCAGTTCGGCAAGAACCACCTGGGCGATCGCGATGAATTCCTGCCGAGCAATCACGGTTTTGACGAGTTCTTCGGCAACCTGTACCACCTCAACGCCGAAGAAGAACCCGAGCGTGCCAATTGGCCTAAAGATGATCCGGACTTTGTCAAGGCAGCGACACCGCGTGGGGTCATCCATTCCTATGCCGATGGCAAGATTGAAGACACCGGCGCATTGACCGCCAAGCGCATGGAAACCATCGACGACGAAACCACCGCCGCTGCTCAAGCGTTCATGGAGAGACAAGTCAAGGCAGACAAACCGTTTTTCGTGTGGATGAACACCACCCGCATGCACCTGTTTACCCATGTGCGCGACTCGATGAAAGGCCAGAGTGGCATGCCCGGCAACGAGTACGCGGACGGCATGATCGAGCACGATGGTGACGTCGGCAAACTGCTGAAAACCCTCGACGACCTGAAGATCGCCGACAACACCATTGTCGTCTACACCACCGACAATGGTCCGAATCAGTTTTCCTGGCCGGACGCGGCAACCACACCGTTCCGCAACGAAAAAAACTCCAACTGGGAAGGCGGGTTCCGTGTGCCGGCGATGGTTCGTTGGCCGGGCAAGATCAAGGCGGGTGAAGTGTCCACTGAAATGTTCTCCGGTCTCGACTGGTTCCCGACCTTGCTGGCGGTAGCGGGTGATACCGACGTCAAGGAGCGCCTGCTCAAGGGGGCGAATTTTGCGGGCAAGAACTTCAAGGTGCACCTGGACGGCTACAACCAGCTCGACTATTTGACCGGCAAGGCCAAGAGCGGTGCGCGCAAGGAGTTCTACTACTTCAACGACGACGGCGTGCTGGTCGCGTCGCGTTTCGGTGACTGGAAGGCGGTGTTCTGCGAGCAACGCAAGCCAGGAGGTTTCGAGGTCTGGAGCGAACCTTTCGTCTGTCTGCGGGCGCCGAAGATCTTCAACTTGCGCATGGACCCTTATGAAAGGGCGGACGTTGTTTCCAATCAGTACTACGACTGGATAATCAAGAACGCTTACCTGCTTGGTGTGGCCACGATGAAAGCCGCGAAGTTCCTGCAAACTTTCGTCGAGTACCCGCCCAGCCAGAAACCGGCCAGCTTCAGTATCGACCAGGTACGCAAGCGGGTGGATGCGCAGATCGAAGAGAACGCGCGGCAGCAGAAGCAGCAGTAACCCATCAATGCCACCTCCGGGTGGCATTTTTATTGGCGCGACGAAGATTTCACCCGAGTGTCGTGCCAGGCAAGGCGGCCAGCAACTGAGGTCAAGTGCAATAGCTTTGATGTCTTCGGCTATTTGAAGTCCACAGTGACGGCCATACCCTCTGTTCACGCAGCGATACCTGCATGGTTGAACGCGACAGTGGGTGTTGGTGGTCTTCAGTTCAGAGGAATCAAGGCATGATCCAGGAAATGGCGGTTCAGCGAGTGGCCCGCGTGTTCAATACCCAGCGTGAGGCTTTCCGTGCTCAACCTCATTCCTCGCTGGCTGAGCGCCAGGCCAATCTGATCGCACTGCGCACCCAGCTTCGGCGTTACCAGGACGCCATTGTCGCGGCGATGAGCGCCGATTTTGGCCATCGCTCCGCCGTCGACACCAAGTTCCTGGACCTGATGGGTTGCATCTTGCACATCAATCACACCCTCAAGCATCTGGGGAGCTGGATGAAGCCAAGCCGACGCCCCACAGAGCTGCTGTTCAAGGGCAATCAGTTGTGGGTGGAGTATCAGGCGAAAGGCGTGGTGGGGGTCATATCGGCATGGAATTTTCCGGTTTACATCGCCATTGCGGGTCTGGTCAGTGCGCTCGCCGCAGGCAACCGGGTGATGCTCAAGATGTCCGAGTTCAACCCGCACACCAACGAGGTCCTCAAGCGTCTGCTGGCAGAGGTGTTCGACGACTCGCAAGTGGCCCTGGTCGGTGGTGAGCTTGAAGACCCGGGCTTTTTCTCTTCGCTGCCATTCGACCACATCATCTTCACCGGGTCCCCCGGGGTCGGGCGTCTGGTCATGCGTGCCGCCGCAGCCAACCTGACGCCGGTGACACTGGAGTTGGGTGGCAAGTCGCCTGCGGTGGTGCTGGCTGACTACAACCTGAGCGATGCCGCGCGACGTATCGTTCACGGCAAGGGCACCAATGGCGGGCAGATCTGCATCGCACCGGACTACGCCCTGGTTCCCCAGGACGATATCGAGCGCTTCGTCGGCGAAGTCCGCGGTCAGTTTCAGGCGCTGTACGGCGCGCAGCCGGCCGCTAACGATGACTACAGTTCGATCATCGATGATCGTCAGTTTCAGCGTCTCCAGGGCCTGCTTGAAGATGCGCGGGCCAAGGGCGCCCGGATCATTGTCTGTGGCGAGGTTGCCCCGGGGCGCAGGATGCCGTTGCACATCCTGACGGGTGTGACGCCGGAAATGCGGGTGATGCAGGAAGAGATTTTCGGCCCGCTGCTGCCGGTATTGGGTTATGACAGCCTCACCGGTGTGGTGGCCCACATCAACAGCGGACAACGTCCCCTGGCGCTGTACATTTTTTCAACTGACACGACGAGCATCGATCGATTGCTCAAACGGACCCATTCCGGCGGCGTGACCATCAACGATTGGGGCTGGCACGCTTTCAACCACGGTGCTCCTTTCGGTGGCACGGGTAATTCCGGTATGGGCAACTATCACGCAGAAGAAGGGTTTCGCGAGCTCAGTCACGCGCGCACCGTGTTCAAGAGGCGTACCTGGTTTCCCACCCATCTCTTCCATCCACCCTTTGGCGGCCGGCTGCAGAGCCTGGCGCTGGCGTTTTACCTGGGCAAGCCGGATGCGGATGTGAAGTCTTGAGGAAGATTGATATGAGTCAGAATGTGTTCGATTACGTGGTGGTGGGTGGCGGCTCGGGTGGCTGTCCGGTGGCGGCGCGCCTCAGTGAAGATCCTCAGGTCAGTGTTTGCCTGCTCGAGGCCGGTGGCAGTGACAAGAAAGTGTTGATTCAGGCACCACCGGGCGTAGTGGTGATGATGCGCGAAGGCTTCCATAACTGGTCCTACGAAACCGTGCCCCAGCCGGGGCTCAACGGGCGCAAGGGTTACCAGCCGCGTGGCAAGGCGTTGGGCGGGTCCAGTTCGATCAACGGCATGGTCTACGTCCGCGGCCATCGCTGGGACTATGACCATTGGGAGAACCTCGGCAACCCCGGCTGGAGTTATGAGGAGGTTCTTCCGTACTTCAAGAAGTCGGAACACAACGAGCGCTTTGGCGAGACCGAGTTCCATGGCGCTGGCGGCCCGCTGAATGTCGCTGAACTGAAGTCGCCGAGCCCGCTGTGCGAAGTCTTCATGAACGCCGCCGAGGAGCAGGGCATCGAGCGTACTGACGACTACAACGGTCGCCAGCAGGACGGTTGTTTCCGCTACCAGGTGACCCAGAAGGACGGAGAACGCTGCAGCGCGGCCAAGGGCTACCTGTGGCCGATCCTTGATCGGAAAAATCTTCAGCTTTACCTCAACGCTCCGTTCCACAGCCTGATCTTCGAGGGCAAGCGCTGCGTGGGTGTGCGTTACCACAACGGCAAGGATGTGCAGGAAGTGCGTGCCCGCCGTGAAGTGATTCTCGCCGCTGGCGCCTTTGGTACTCCACAGGCCTTGATGCTGTCGGGCATCGGGCCGGCCGAGGAGTTGACGCGGCTGGGTATCCCGGTGCTGGTGGACCTGCCAGGCGTAGGCCAGAACCTGCAGGATCATATCGACTACACGGTGCCGTACAAGGTCAGTCATCCGGAGGGTTGCCTGGGCCTCACCGTGGGTTCCAGCGTCAAGCTGGCGGCGGCTGCCGTGGAGTGGGCGAGCAAGCGCAGCGGCATGCTGACCACCAATTTCGCCGAGGCCGGCGCCTTCCTGCGTTCCGATCCGGCGCTGGACAAACCGGACCTGCAGATGGTCTTCGTCACCGCCGTGGTCGACGACCATGGTCGTCACTTGCATTGGGGTTATGGCTACAGCTGCCATATCGAGGTACTGCGCCCGAAAAGCACAGGCACCGTGACCCTGCGCAGCCGCAATCCGCTCGACGCGCCGGTCATCGATCCACGCTTTTTCGATCGACGGGAAGACATCGAGTTGCTGATACAGGCGGCGAAGACCCAGGCCCGGATCCTCGAGTCCACCCATTTCGCCCGTTTCGGGCCGCAACTGATCTATCCCGTCGACTGGAATGACGACCGGCAGATCGAGCAGGACATACGCCGTCGCGCGGATACCCAGTATCACCCGGTAGGCAGCTGCAAGATGGGCCCTGACAGTGACCCGCTGGCCGTGGTCGATGCGCGTCTGCGAGTGCGCGGTGTCGAAGGCCTGCGGATTGCCGACGCCTCGATCATGCCGACCATTCCCGGGGGCAATACCAACGCGCCGACCATCATGATCGGTGAAAAGGCTGCCGCCATGCTCAAGGAAGACGCGCGTCCCCTGTGAGCCTGTCTGTGATTCGAGTTACTTCCACGAAGCGATCAAGGCCCCGATCCACCAAGGGGCCTAGTGTCAAGCATGGGGTGTCACAATGGACAAAAATGATAAAGAGCTCTCCCTGCAAGCCGCCAAGCACACGCTTAGCCTGAATCCAGCATTCGGCCCTCGCGGGCGCGACATACTCAGCAGCGCTCGCATGGTCCTGCAACAAGTGTTGAAGCAACCCGTGCACAGCGCCCGACACATGGCGGCGTTCGGCATGGAACTGAAAAACATCCTGCTCGACCGTTCGGATCTCAAGCCGGCGGCGGGGGACAAGCGTTTCGATGAGCCAGCCTGGCAGGGCAACCCGCTGTATCGTCGCTATATGCGAGCCTATCTGGCCTGGTGCCGGGAAATGAACGACTGGATCAGTAGCAGCAACCTCAGCGATCAGGATGCCAGCCGTGGCCAGTTCGTCATCAACCTGCTGGCCGAGGCGATGGCGCCGACCAACACCCTGGCCAACCCTGCGGCCCTCAAGCGTTTCTTCGAAACCGGTGGCAAGAGCATTCTGGATGGATTCGCGCACTTGACCCGCGATCTGATTGAAAACGGTGGCATGCCCAGCCAGGTGGACAAGACGGCTTTCGAGGTGGGCGGCAATCTGGGTACGACGCCTGGCGCGGTGGTGTTTCGAAACGAGGTGCTGGAGCTGATTCAGTACAAACCTCGAAGCGAGCAGGTGCTGGAGCGCCCGTTACTGGTGGTGCCGCCCCAGATCAACAAGTTCTACCTGTTTGATTTGGCGCCGCAGAAGAGCCTGATTGGTTTTCTTCTCGACAGTGGCATCCAGACCTTTGCCGTCAGTTGGCGCAATCCGGGCAAGGCGCAGCGCGAGTGGGGCTTGTCCACCTATGTCGAAGCCCTGAAAGAGGCGGTCGACGCAGTGCTGGCGATTACCGGCAGCACTGATTTGAACACCTTTGGCGCGTGCTCCGGAGGCAGCACCATGTCATCGCTTTTGGGCCACTACGCGGCACTGGGCGAGAGCAAGGTGAATGCCTTCACCCTGGTGGTCAGCATGCTCGATATTCGCCCCGACACCCAGGTCTCGCTGTTCGCTGATGAGAAAACCCTGGAGGCGGCCAAGCGCCGTTCTTATCAAGCGGGTGTGCTGGAAGGTCGTGAGCTGGCAAAAGTCTTCGCCTGGATGCGCCCCAATGACCTGATCTGGAGCTACTGGATCAACAACTACCTGCTCGGTAACGAGCCGCCTGCATTCGATGTCCTCTACTGGAACAACGACACCACCAACCTGCCGGCCGCGCTGCACGGCGAATTCATCGAGATGTACCAGACCAACCCGTTGGCCCGTGCTGGCGCCCTGGAGGTCTGCGGCACTCCAATAGATCTCAAGCAGGTCACCAGCGATTTCTATTGCATGGCGGGCCTGACCGACCACATCACCCCATGGGATGCGTGCTACCGCTCGATGCACCTGTTCGGCGGCCAGGGTGAGTTCGTGGTGTCCAACAGCGGGCATATCCAGAGCATCCTCAACCCGCCGGGTAACCCCAAGGCCCGCTTCATGACCGGCAGCAGCCTGCCGGTTGATGCCCAGGATTGGCTGGAAGGTTCCAGTAAAGAGACCGGCTCCTGGTGGACTCACTGGCTGGCCTGGTTGCAAGCACGCTCCGGTCAGAGCAGGAAGGCCCCCGTCAAGCTTGGCAACAAGGCTTACGTCGCGGCTGAAGCGGCTCCTGGCACCTACGTGCACGTGCGCTGACTCGCTGTAGCCGGACGGGCGCTTGCGTCCCGTCCTGTCCACGTTCCAGATCCCTTGGCCCGGCGCCGCAGAAGGAACCTCCGTAACATGTCACAGCCCTTTGTCTATCGCACCATCGAACTGGATGGCGGGCATCTGCGCGTTGCCATTCGTCCAGGCAAGGCCGATCTGCCGCCGTTGCTAGTCTTCAATGGCATTGGCGCCAACCTGGAGCTTTTGTTTCCATTCGTCCGGGCGCTTGATCCGGACATGGAAGTGATCGCCTTCGACGTGCCCGGCGTCGGCGGCTCCTCCCTGCCGAGCTTGCCTTACCGGTTTTCTGACCTGGCGAAACGGGTTTCGCGCATGCTCGATTATCTGGACGTTGGCCAGGTCAACGTGATCGGCGTGTCCTGGGGCGGAGCGCTGGCACAACAGTTCGCCCACGATTTTCCGCAGCGTTGCAAGAAACTGATCCTGGCCGCCACGTGTGCGGGCATGGCCATGCTGCCAGCCAAACCCAAAGTGCTGTGGAGGATGGCCACTCCGCGCCGTTACATTCAGCCGTCCTACGGCGCGCGGATCGCGCCGGACATCTATGGCGGTGCTTTTCGCCATGACCCGGCACTGGCACAAGCGTTCGCCAGCAAGGTGCGTTCCGGCGGCAGGCGCGGTTACTACCTGCAACTGTTGGCGGGCCTGGGCTGGACCAGCATTCACTGGCTGCATCGGATCCATCAGCCGACCCTGATTCTGGCCGGCGATGACGACCCGATCATTCCGCTGCCCAACATGCGCCTGTTGGCCAGGCGCATTCCCAATTCGCAGTTGCATGTGATCGGCGATGGCCATCTGTTCCTGGTGGCCCGGGCGCAAACCGTTGCACCGATCATCTCGTCCTTCCTCGCGCAGGAACTCCAGCGAGCTAGAATTCATCAAGCGTGACATGAGCAGTTCATTGGTTCGCTAGCCTTATGAAATCCTCCAACACGATACTCATCCGCACCAAATGGTCGCCGCCCCGAATCGATCCCCGGTCGCTGCCGCGTGAGCGTCTGCTGGAACTGATCGAGGCAGGGCGCGAGCGCAAGTTGACCTTGATCCTGGGGCCTGCGGGCAGTGGCAAGAGCACACTGGCGGCGCAATGGCGCCAGCGCTTGATCGGTGCGGGGCTGGACGTCGCCTGGTTCAACCTGGGGGCCGACGACGAGACGCTCTGGGCGGCGTATCTGGTCGCCAGCCTGGGGGCCGCGGGCCTGGCTGTCGGCGACGACATCATTGGCCTGAGCGAGCGCACTGACCAGCGTTCGCTGGAGGTGTTGCTGTCGCTGCTGGTCAACGCGCTCTACGAGCATCCTCGATCGATTTATCTATTCCTCGAAGACCTGCATTTCCTCACTGCGCAGCCGGCATTGGCGATGATCCAGCGCCTGATCGATCTGGCGCCGGACAACTTCCATCTGGTGATCACCACACGCCAGCGTCCGGCGCTCAATCTGTTGGCGATCGGCATCAAGGGGCAGTTGACCCAGATTGATTTTGCCGACTTGCGCCTGACGGCCGAGGAACAGTTCAGTCTGCTTGAGCTCAACGGTCTAGAAAACCTGTCCGGCGAGCAGCAACAACGTCTTTATGAGCTGACGGACGGTTGGGCCGCGGGCCTGCAGATCGGTGTCCTGTCACTTCGCCACAGCGGTAATTTTGAACAGAGCCTGCGAGCCTGTGGCGGCATGGTCATGGCGATCGATGAATCAGGTCTCGATGCCTACCTGGATGACTGCATCAGTCGTGTGCTTTCTGCCGGGCAAATCGCTGCCATGGTCCAGGTTTCGACCTGTCGACGATTCAATCGCGAGCTGTGCGTCGCATTGACGGGCAGCCCGGAAAACGCGGCGGTGCTTGACATATTGCTCGAGCAGAATCTGTTCCTGTTGCCGATCGACCTTGAGGGTCGCCTGCAGTGGTTCCGTTTCCACCAGATGTTTTCCGGGTATCTGCAACGGCGCCGCAATGAGCTGCCGGTTGTGGAGGTGATTCGGGTCAATCATGCCGCCAGCCAATGGTTTGCCGACCACGGTTTGTACGTCGAGGCGATTCGTCATGCTCAGGCAGCCCGGGATCTTGAGGGCAGCGTGCAGTTGCTGGCACGGGCGGCGAGGTCGTTGATCGGTGACGCGCATTTTGCACAACTGCTGCAGTTGGCCGACGAGTTGCCGCGTGAAGCCTGGTCCAAGCAGATTGACCTGCTCCTGGCGGTTGCCTGGGCAGAACTCACCTGCAATCGCATGGAGAGATTCGAGCTCACACTCGCCTCGATCGAAGCTCACCCGGAAGTCAGCCGGCCGGAAATAGACACTGAGTTGCAATTGCTGAGGGCTATGTACCTGCTCAGGAGGGACGATACGACAGCTGTACTGGCGCTGCTCGAGCCCTTGATGGCGCAGCCGCCCAGCCAGCGCAACTTTCACCTGCTGATGCTCTATACCCTTGGTGGCGTGGCATTGCTCAAGGCGGGTCGAACAGTGTTTGTACGGGATCTGGTCTACAGCACGCGGGGTCTGCTCCGGCGCGCGCAAGGCCCTCGGGCCCGACCGTTTTTCGATGCGCTGTGTGGCCTCAGTTTTTTTGTCCAGGGCGATATGAACCAGGCCCGGCGCGATCTCGAAGGTGTCCTGGTGCAAGTGACGCGCAACGAGTCACTGGCGCAGGATGTCGCCATCTTCATCAAGTCTACCCTGGCCTTGACCTGCTATCACTTGAACAGCCTGGAAGCCGCCGAGGACTACGTTGAAGGCTGCTTCGGGGTCGCCGAGGTCCTGGGGACCTCTGACTGCATTTTGTATACCTACCTTGCCCAGGCGCATTTGCAGTGTGCTGCGGGCAGGCTGGAGGCGGCCCACGCCACCCTCGATCGATTGGGCGAGATCGCCGAAAGCATTGGCCTTGATCGCCTGCAGGCGTGGCGTTTTGCCGAGCAGATACGTATTGCCTGCCATCAGCATGATCTGGCCCGCGCGCGCGAGCTGTTTCGCAGACTGCGCGCGCTGGCCATGCCTTACCTGGACAAGCGCGGTTGTGCCTGGGCGGAGATCCCCCTGGCCTGCGCAATGGCACACACGGCCTTGGCCCTGGCCGAAGGCGACTATCGATGCGCGATCGAGGTAGGGGAAAGCTGGGCACTGGTCTGTCAGGAGTGGGGGCAGTTACAACCAGCTACCGTGCTGCGAATCCGTGTCGCTATTGCCAGGACAGCGCTCCATGAACCACAAGAGGCCCAGCGCCACATGTCCACGGCACTGCGCAATGCCTGCGAATACGGGATGTTCCGGGTGTTTCTTGATGAAGGAACGGTGGGGCTGCGCCTGCTGCAATCGCTTAGTGTCGATGCACTGACAGCGCTGGAGCGTGACTACATTCAACACTGTCTGATGCACGGCGCCGATTCGCAGAGCCTCTCGAGCGGGACAGGTGAGGGTGGTCGGGCACCTGCGCCCGGCAGCGATATCCTCTCGCCCCGTGAGCTTGAAGTGGTCGAACATCTGGCCCGTGGGCTGTCAACCAAGAGCATCGCCAAGGCCCTCGATCTTTCGCCTGGAACCATCAAGTGGCACCTGAAGAATATCTTCGGCAAGTTGGGTGCCTTTTCTCGCGAGGATGCAGTGAGCAAGGCGCGGCAAGTCGGGTTGCTTAACTAACGCAGTATCGCCTTGGCATCCTCGCAAAAGTCCAGGTATTGAACCGTTGAACCGCGCCACCACCCCTCCCTAGATGGGAGGGTTGCCAGTTTTCACCTTGGGGTAGGGTGCCGGGTAACGGTGGTGAAACCGTGCATGCAGGGTTCATGTGAGCGCTGATGGCTCCAGACCTGCAATGCTCCTGCCCCCAAGCGGTGAGCGCCCGGCATTGCCGTCTCCTGCCGTCAAGGCACGGACAATAACAATAGCTGCAACTTCAGGAGAGACCATGTACTTCACTCAGCCCTTGCACCGTAATCTACAGTGCGCGCCCGAGCGATTAATGACGATCTACGGCGATCGCAGTCGCACTCTGCGCCAGTTTGTCGAGCGTGTTGCGAGACTGGCCGGGGCGTTGCGTGAGCTTGGCGTACAGAGCGGCGATTGCGTCGCCATGCTGGGTTTGAACTCTGATCGTTACCTCGAATATTGCTTCGCCGTACCCTGGGCCGATGCCGTTCTCAATCTTTGCAACACACGCTGGAGTGCGGAGGAGAACGCGTATGCGCTGACCGATTCGCAAACCTCGGTACTGTTGGTTGACGAGACCTTCAAGGACATCGGTCTGCGGTTATCCAGGCAGGTTCCTTCGTTGCGTCATGTCATCTACGTCGGTGACGGCACCACGCCGGATGGGATGCTGGATTACGAAACGCTGATTGCCCGGGCCTCGCCCATGGAGGATGCCCGACGTGGCGGCGATTCACTCCTTGGTGTGTTCTATACCGGCGGCACCACGGGTTTCCCCAAGGGCGTGATGATCAGTCATACGGCCTTCTGGAGCAGCCAGATTGCGCTGGATGTCGAGGGCCTGGTACCGCCTGATTCGGTCATGCTGCGCGCAGCACCGATGTTCCATCTGGCGGACATGTCCACCGGTTATGTCGGTGTGCTCGAAGGCGCGACTCACGTCATACTGCCGGCGTTCCAGCCGGCCGAAGCGATGGCGGCGATTCAGCGTCACGGCATTCAGGTGGCCATGCTGGTGCCGACCATGATTCAGTTGTTGATCAATCATCCCGAGGTGGACGATTACGACCTGTCCTCGTTGCAGCACCTGGTGTATGGCGCTTCGCCCATTCAGGAGCAGACGCTGTGGAGCCTGCAGGCCATGCTGCCGCAACTGCAGCTGTTCCAGGCTTATGGCCAGACGGAGATGTCGCCCATCGTTTCTCTGCTCGGCCCGGCTCAGCACACCGCGGAGGCCGCTGCTGCCGGCATGTTGCGCTCCTGTGGTCGTGCCACCCGGGCGGTGGAAGTCAAGATCGTCGACGACGATGGCCGTGAGGTGCCACGTGGCAGCATCGGTGAAATCGTCGTTCGGGGCCCGAATGCAATGAGCGGGTACCTGAATAAACCCGAGCAAACCCTGTCGGCTCTGCCTGGCGATGGCTGGTTGCGTACGGGGGACGGGGCCAGGATGGACGAAAATGGCTACATCTTCATTGTCGACCGCCTCAAGGACATGATCGTCACCGGTGGCGAAAACGTGTTCTCGGCGGAGGTCGAGAATGCCTTGTGCAGCCACCCGGATATCGCCATGTGCGCGGTGATCGGGATCCCTAGCGAGCAATGGGGCGAGGCGGTGCATGCCGTGGTGGTACTCAAGCCTGGCACCGAACCGAATGGCGAAGAATTGATCGCCCATTGCAAGCGTCAAATCGCCGGCTACAAGGCGCCGAAAAGCGTGGAGTTCCGTGCTGCGTTACCACTCTCGGGCGCTGGCAAGGTGCTCAAGAGTGAACTGCGTGAACCGTTCTGGCAGGGCAGTTCGCGGCGTGTTGGTTGAGCGACCCATCTCCGGGCGCAATCGACCATGGATGACTTGAGCCGGCAACTGCCAAGTCATCGATGAACTCTTGTGGACAGCCTTTGCGACCCGGCTGTTTCTCCCTTCCTGCTTGATTCGCTCCGGCTGTTGTGCGCAACAGCTGGCAGCGGCGTGCGCCTGCATTTCCCATTCGCCAGTGCTGTGTGACTCCCTTTCCTGCCTCCCTCCCAACCCCCTCCCATCTCGGGAGGGTTAAGCGCTGCGCAGTCAATGTTTACTTGTCCGGCCAGTCTCTGGCGGCCGGGTGGTTGGGGAGGGAGGTTTTTTCACAGGGAAATCCAGGAGCCAAAGAGTGGTGGGTTGAACCGTAGCGTCGGGATTATTTAGGAATGTGAACAATGATAAGAATAAGTTCGCCACAAACAGGCTTTGTCCGGCATCAGCTTGGTCAGGCAGTCGTGCTTGGAATTCTCGGAGTGGGCGCCGGCAATGCCCAGGCATTCAATTTTGATACCGAGAGCGGTTGGTCGGGGAGCCTCGACACCACACTTTCCGTTGGCAGCAGCTGGCGCGCCGAAGGGCGTGATAACGAGTTGTACAGTCGACTCGACGGACAGGTGATCGGCAAGACCGACGGCCTGGGCGGTTCCAATACCGATGGCGGCAACCTCAACTACGATCGCGGCGACCGGTTTTCTACCATCGGCAAGTTCCTCACCGAACTGAACCTGCACAACGGCGACATGGGCGGCATGCTGCGCGTGAAGGGCTGGTACGACCAGGCGCTGGAAGACGAAGACGTGCACTTTGGCAACCAGGCCAACGGTTACCAGAAAAAGCCATTGTCCGATAACGGCTTTGACGACCTGCAAAGGAACAAAGGCGTTTACCTGCTCGACGCCTATGTCTACGACACCTACCACCTGGACGATCACCCGCTGCAGGTGCGCCTGGGTCGTCAGGTGCTGAACTGGGGCGAGAGCATCTTTGTTCAGGGGCTCAACCAGATCAACCCGATCGACGTTCCTTCACTGCGCCGTCCGGGCACCGAGATCAAGGAAGCGTTGCTGCCGGTGTGGATGATTTCCGGCAGCTTCGGTTTGAGTGACGGGCTGTCGCTGGATGCGTTCTACCAGTTCAAGTGGGAGCCTACTGCCGTTGAGGGCTGTGGCAACTACTGGTCGACCACCGAAACCATCATTTCGACTCATCCGGGTGGTTGCACCATGGCCACGTCGCTGCCTAACGTCAGCAACCCGGTCGGCTTTCGCAATGGCATGAACGTCCCGCTGAGCACTGGCGATGAAGCCCGGGATTCGGGGCAATGGGGTGTGGCGCTGCACTATCTGGTCGAATCGATCGACACCGAGCTCGGTGCCTACGCCATGACCATCCACTCGCGTACGCCGATCATTTCCGCCCAAAGCGGCGATTGGGGCCGGATTCCCGCCGGGGCGCGCGCACCCTTCCTCAACCCGGTGCAGGTCCATGAAAATCTGCCGTTCGGTGCGACCTCGACGACTGCCTTCTGGGAATATCCCGAAGACATCCACCTGTATGGCCTGAGCGCCGCCACCACGTTGGCCAGTTGGTCGGTCGGTGCGGAACTGAGCTACTCGCCAAACACGCCGGTACAACGTAACGGCAACGACCTGCTTGCCGCCGCTGCCCAAGGGGTGGGGCCGCAAGGTGCGGGCGCGCGAGCCGCTGGCCCGAATGCCTATATCACCGGGTATGACCGCTTCGATAAAACCCAGCTGCAGATCAACGGCATCAACCTGTTCCCCAACGTTCTGGGCGCCTCGAGCCTGCAGGTGGCCGGCGAAGTTGCCTTCCAGTGGAACGACATCCCTCAGGGTGACAGCGACATACGTTACGGTCGCGGTTTCATCTTTGGCCCGGGTTCGGCTCCCAGCTATGGCGGGAACCTCTGCGGCACTGCGACCAACCCGCAACCCGACGGCTGCAAGAACGACGGTTACATCACCGACTTCGCCTGGGGCTACAGATTGCGAGGGCAACTGGAGTACCCGGACCTGTTGGGCGTAGGCGTCAGCACTTACCCGAGTTTGTTTCTGGGGCAGGACGTGGAAGGGGTTTCGATGGACGGCCAGTTCAACGAAGGCCGGTTTACCGTCGGTGCCGGCGTTCGTTTCGACTACCTGAAGGCCCACAGCCTGGAGTTCAACTATGTGACGTACAACAACGACGCCAAGTACGACCCGTTGCGTGACCGGGACTACTACTCGATGAATTACAGCTACAAGTTCTGATGAGGAACAAGGCATGAAAACAATAAAGACTTGCCACACCCCGCGTGCCCTGGCTATTGCCATCGCACTGTTGCTTGGCGGGAACGACGCTTTCGCCAAATTGACCGATGCAGAGGCTGCTCGCCTTGGTAGCGACCTCACTCCGGTTGGCGCCGAGAAGGCCGGCAATGCCGATGGCAGCATTCCAGCCTGGCAGGGCGGCCTGACGGCTCCTCCGGCAGGCTGGAGTCCGGAGAAGGGCTACGTTGATCCGTTCCCGCAAGACAAGCCGCAGATGGTGATCACCGCGGCCAACGCCGATCAATACAAAGACAAGCTGTCGCCCGGCACCCTGGCTTTGTTGAAGAAGTATGACAACTTCAAGATGCCGATCTACCAGACCCGGCGCACCGCCGCACTGCCGGCTGAAGTCACCGCCAAGGCCAAGACTCAGTCCACTCAGGTCGAGTTGCAGGGTTTCGGTCTGAGCAACCTCAATGGCTCGAACATACCGTTCCCGATCCCGAAGAATGGTCAGGAAGCAATCTGGAACCACTTGGTTCGCTACTTGGGCGGTGGCTTCGAGCGGACCTATCACTGGTTCCCGGTACGTAGCAGCGGCGAGTTCTACAAGGTTGGTTTCCGCGAGAACCGCGTGTTCGACCAGAACATGGATCGCAGTATGGACAACCACCTGTTTTCCTTCCTGGGCTACTTCCTCGAACCGGCCACGTTGCAGGGCACGGTCTACCTGGTGCGTGAACCGGTGGACCAGGTCAAGGAAGCGCGCTCGGCCTGGATCTACAACGCCGGTGCCCGTCGTGTGCGCCGCGCGCCGGATCTGGCGTATGACAACGTCAGCGATGGCACCGAGAGCATGCGGGTGACCGACCAGTACGACGGCTATAACGGCGCGCCCGACCGCTATGACTGGAAACTGGTCGGAAAGCAGGAAATCTATGTTCCGTACAACGACTACAAGTTGTCCGATAAGTCGCTGAAATACGAAAACATCCTGCAAAAAGGCACCGTCAATGCCGACCTGATGCGCTACGAACTCCACCGTACCTGGGTCGTCGAGGGCACGCTCAAGGCCGGGCAGAAGCATATCTACGGCAAGCGCGTGATGTATCTCGACGAGGACAGCTGGACCGTGTTGCTCGAAGACGCCTACGACACTCGCGGCCAGCTATGGCGCATTGGCGTGCACCCGATGATCCAGTTCTATGACGTCGGTGTGCCGTGGTACCGCGCCAACATCTTCCATGACCTGAGCAACGGCAACTACATGGTCTCGGGCATGGACAATGAGGTCAAGCAACCCTGGAAGTTCGGCGTCAAGGGGCGTCAGGCCGACTTCCAGCCCGATGCTCTGCGTCGCGCTGGTCACTAAGCCCTCAGGCAGTCTCAAGGCGACCCGATTGCGGGTCGTCGATTACAAATACAAGAGAGGAGCGGCCAATGGCTATTTTGGGCAAGTCCGTTCACAGGGTGTTGTGGGCGGCACTCATCGCGGCATCTGCTGTACATGCCGAGACGCCTGGCTCGATCCAGACCGGGATCAATTCACAGCGAATCATCCTGCTCGATATCCAGCGCGTGGGCAGTCAACTGTTCAGTGCCGGCGAGCGCGGCTGGATCCTTCGTTCCGCGGATGACGGGCAACATTGGCAGGGCATTCATACGTCAGCCGATCGAACCCTGACCGGGCTTGCTTTCGCCAACGACCGACTGGGTATCGCCGTTGGACATGGCGCGACCCTGTTGCGCACCACCGATGGCGGTCAGCAGTGGACAGCCGTAGGGGTGGACGGTATCGGTCATGATTCGCTGCTCGGTGTCACCTACCTGGGCGGCCAGCATTTCGTCGCCTATGGCGCATTCGGTCACTATCTGGAATCCGTCGACGCTGGCTTGAGCTGGAGCAAGAAAACGGTGATGGGGGAGGACTTTGATCGGCACATCGCCAAAGTGCTGAAGGTCGGTGGTGACCTGTTCCTTTTCGGCGAATCCGGCACCCTGCTGCGCTCGCGTGACCTGGGGCTGAACTGGGAAGCGTTGCAATCTCCTTACGAGGGTTCTTTTTTTGGCGGACTGCAGACGCCAAGTGGTGCGCTGTTGGCTTTCGGCATGCGCGGCAATCTGTATCGCTCAAACGACCGGGGAGATACCTGGCAGCTGATTCCCCTGGACGCCAAGGTTGCACTGCAAGGGGGGCAGGTTTTGCCTGACGGGCGTATCGCCCTGGTCGGCAATGCCGGGTTGCTGGCACTGAGTAACGACGATGGCAAAAGCTTTGAGTTGAGTCACGCCGCCCGTGGCGGGCTCTCGCAGATAGTTGCGGTGACCGGCGGAGCCCTGGCCGTGGGCGATGCCGGTGTTCAGTCTCTGAGCTTGACGCAAGCGACAGCCAATTGAGGTTTCTATGAGTAAGTACCACGACAATCAGGGGCTCGAGCTTGTGGGCGACGTTCAGGTGCTCGACCGCCACCACTTCTCCCGTAGTCTGGTCGGTCGGGTGTCCTGGTGGATTTTTCACTTGCGTCGCCCGCTTCTGATTTTTTTCATTCTATTGACGCTGCTGTTTACCTTCACCGCCACACGGCTGCGTGTGGAGGCGGGCTTTTCCAAGATGATCCCGCTGCAGCATGAGTACATGCAGTCCTTTCTCAAGTATCAGTCGGTTTTCGGCGGCGCCAACAAAGTATTGCTGGCGTTGAAGAACGAAAAGGGCGAGATCTTCGACCCCGGATTCATGGAGAGCTTGCATCAGGTCACCGAGGAAGTTTTCTACATCAAGGGCGTCGAGCGTAGCTCGGTCACTTCGTTGTTCACCTCCAATGTGCGCTACAACGAGGTCGTAGAAGATGGCTTCAGGGGCGGCAACATTGTTGCGGCCGACTTCTCCGGTACTCCAGAGCAACTGAAGGCGGTGCGCGAAAATGTGCTGAAGTCCGATTGGGTCGGCCGTATCGTCTCCAATGACTTGAGCGCCGCCATGGTGGTGGCGAACTTGCAGGAAGTGGACCCGGAGACCGGTTTGCGCCTGGATCTGCAAGCGGTCAGCCAGTCCCTGGAGGCGATTCGCGCCAAACACGAAAAAGATGGCATCAGTGTGCACATCATTGGCTTCGCCAAGTCGACCGGGGATATCGCGGACGGTGCCGCCGGGGTGCTGCTGTTCTTCGCCGTGGCCTTCGTGATCACCGCACTGTTGCTTTATTGGTATTGCGGCTCGCTGATGCTGACGTCCTGGGCGTTGGTTTGCGCCATGGTCCCGGTGGTATGGCTACTGGGTCTGCTGCCGTTGTTGGGACTGGCACTCGACCCCATGTCGATTTTGGTGCCGTTCCTGATTTTCTCCATTGGTGTCTCCCATGCGGTGCAGATGACCAACGCCTGGAAACTGGAGGTATTGCGCGGTCACGACAGCATTACCGCTTCGCGCAATTGCTTCCAGAAACTCTTCATTCCAGGTGCCATGGCGCTGCTGGCCAATGCACTGGGGTTTCTGGTAATCGCCTTCGTGCAGATCGAGATGGTGCGGGAACTGGCCATCACCGCGACGTTGGGGGTCAGCCTGATGATCCTCACCAACAAACTGCTGTTGCCGATCCTGCTGTCTTACATGCGTATTTCGGCCAGGGATGCCGAGCGCCTGCGGGGCAAGGAAACCTCTGGGGACTGGTTGTGGGAGCACCTGGGGGGATTGGCAACCCGCAAGGGCAGTGTGCCGGTCATCCTGATTGCGATGGTTCTGCTCGGCGTCGGCATGTGGCAGGCGGGAAAGTTGAAGGTGGGAGACACGGGGCAGGGTGTCCCGGAGCTGCGTGCCGATTCGCGTTATAACCAGGACGTGGCGATGGTCACCCGTAACTTCGCCATCGGCGTTGACCTGTTGCAGGTGGTGGTTGAGGCAAAGGGCAACGAGTCGCCCTGTGTTGATCGCAACATTCTGGGCAAAGTCGAAGATTTCGAATTCGAGATGAAGCAGACCCCGGGCGTCGGTACGGTGCGAGGGCTGGCGGGCTATGTCGGGCAGATCACCCAGGGCTACGCGGAAACCTTCATCAAATGGCGCACCATTCCCGAGGAGCAGGCGCAAATTGCCCAAGGCGTGGGTTTCGCCACGCGCCTTGGCAATGAACTGATGAACTCCACCTGCAGTGCCATGCCGATCTCGCTGTACACCGAAGATCACCAGGCCTCGACTATCAGCAACATCATCGAAAGGATCAAGGCGTTCAAGGTAACCCACGACGGCGATGACCTTCGTTTTCAACTGGCCAGTGGCAATGTCGGGGTAATGGCCGCGACCAATGAGGCGGTCGAGGCGGCGGACAAGTGGGTGAATCTCGCGCTTTTCGGCTCGGTGACCTTACTCTGCCTGCTGAGCTTTCGCTCGCTGCGTATCACCCTGTGCATCATCCTTCCGCTGGCGCTGGTCACGGTGCTGTGCAACGGGTTGATGGCATGGCTGGGTATCGGTCTCAAGGTCAACACGCTACCGGTGGTGGCCCTGGGCGTCGGGGTCGGCGTGGATTACGGCATTTACTTGTTCGAGCGGATCAAGCACGAAATGCATTCACGTCATTCGGACCTGCGTCAGGCGTTTGTCGAAGCGCTGAAGCAGCGTGGCACTGCCTCGTTGTTCACCGCCATGACAATGACGGTGTCCGTGTCCACATGGGTGTTTTCCACCCTCAAGTTCCAGGCCGACATGGGCGTGCTGTTGGCGTTCATGTTCCTGGTCAATGTCTGGGGCGCCATCCTGTTGCTACCGGCACTCGCGGCATGGCTGCTACCGCCGGTGCACGCCGGCAAGCATCCTGAGCAGCCACCCGCAAACTAACTCCATGCAGTACTTTGGCGGCCTTCGGGCCGTCTTTTTTTGGGTGGAGTCAGGGGTGCTACGCTTGTATCGATACGCTTGGGCATCTGCCAGTTTGCTGCTGCAAAGGAGTGGGCTGAAGTGTGGGCTGGGAAACTTTACCAAACCCCAGAAACGACAAAGCCCTGAATAATCAGGGCTTTGTCGTATAAAGATGGCGGAGGCGATGGGATTCGAACTCATGGACCTGTTACAGTCGACGGTTTTCAAGACCGTTGCCTTAAACCACTCGGCCACACCTCCGTTTGCGTTGCGGGCGCCATAATACCTGAATGAAACACACTGTCAAACTCTCTGCATAGCTAGTTACAGAGCGTCTGTTATGATCTTTGCGACTGAACGTTTCAAACCAACAGGAGTGTCGCCATGCGCGAACAGGATTACGCAGTTAATAACAGCGTGCAGGCTGAGCAGCTAGAGGTTAGCCGCGTCCTGCGCAACACATACGGCTTGCTCGCCCTGACCCTCGCATTCAGCGGTGTGACGGCCTACGTTGCCCAGCAGATGCGTGTTGGCTACCCGAATATCTTCGTGGTGCTGATCGGCTTCTACGGTCTTTTCTTCCTCACCAACAAACTCCGTGATTCGGCCTGGGGCCTGGTGTCGGCATTTGCCCTGACCGGTTTCATGGGTTTCCTGCTCGGTCCGATCCTCAACCGTTACCTGGGTATGCAGGGCGGCGCTGAAGTGGTCAGCTCGGCCTTCGCGATGACCGCGCTGGTGTTCGGCGGCCTGTCGGCCTATGTGCTGATCACCCGCAAGGACATGAGCTTCCTCGGCGGTTTCATCACGGCAGGCTTCTTTGTGCTGCTGGGTGCGACGCTGGCGAGCTTCTTCTTCCAGATCAGCGGTCTGCAACTGGCAATCAGCGCAGGTTTCGTGCTGTTCTCCTCGGTCTGCATTCTGTTCCAGACCAGCGCCATCATTCACGGCGGCGAGCGCAACTACATCATGGCTACCATCAGCCTGTATGTATCGATCTACAACCTGTTCGTCAGCCTGTTGCAGCTGTTTGGCATCATGGGCCGTGATGATTGATCGTCGGTCTTGAAGTAAAAAAACCCGCTCAGGCGGGTTTTTTATTGCCTGGAATCCAGGATTACTCGGTAATGACAATGCTGCCGTCGGCTTGCTGACGGTAGATGGTATAGGGCAGCAGCAAGGTATCCATCGCCCCGGACACGACCGCGTCGAGCAGTACGATGGCGGGGGCGGGGCCATGTACCTGCGCATCCCGACCGTTTTCGAGGGGCGCGTTCAGCATGCAAAAGTCGTAGGTCACGCCGCTGTAGATTCGCGGTACCGCACCGCAGTAGCTCTTTTGTTTCTTGAGACTTTTCGAGGCCACTTCGTCACTGCGCACTACCGTCTGAATCGTGCCACAACCCGCAAGCATCATTGCGATCAGTAGCATTGTCTGAGTTTTCATGCCGTCAATCCTTCGCCGGAAACCATCAATCTACTTCAGCCTGAAGCAAATATCACTCACGCCATGGGCGGCAACCGGCGCTTGACCGGGGTTTTCTTGACGATGGCCGTGTTGGTTTCAGCGTGGGTGTTGAGGCGGTCGAGCAGGGTGTCCAGTTGTTCCATCGAGCGCACGTGCAGGCGTGCGATGAAACAGTCGTCGCCGGTCACCTTGTCGCACTCGGTGAATTCGGGAATGGCCATGATTTGCCGTTCCACCTCTTGCAACTGGCCCGGCAACGGGCGAATACGCACGATAGCCTGGAGTTGATAACCGAAGCTTTTCGGGTCGATTTCAACGGTGTAGCCCTTGAGCACGCCACGTTCTTCCAGGCGGCGCAGGCGTTCGGCAACACTGGGGGAGGACAGGCCGCTGATTTGCGCCAGGGCCTTGAGCGAGCGTCGCGAGTCTTCCATCAGGGCCGTGATCAGCACTTGGTCGATGTCATCGGTCATGGCGAAACCCTCTGTTAGGCATTTTTTCGAAACTGCCTTCATAAAAAAGGCTGAATCAGAGTTTAGCCTGCTTTTTGCTATGGAGTGGCGCTGTGGTGCATTGGCATACTTTGGCCACAAACAGAGGAGTCTGATGATGGACAAAAATCTACGCCGCGGTTCGTTTGAAATGACGGCCGCCATGCTGATCTCCGGCACCATCGGTTGGTTCGTGCTGGTGTCCGGGCAACCGGTGCTGGATGTGGTGTTCTGGCGCTGCCTGTTCGGTGCCGGCACCTTGCTGCTGATTTGCGCCGCCTTCGGCTTTCTGCGCCCTGGCATTCTGACCCGCACCACGTTTTTGCTCGCCGTGCTCAGCGGGGTGGCGATTGTCGGCAACTGGGTGTTGTTGTTCGCGTCCTATTCCCGGGCGTCGATTGCCATCGGTACCGCCGTCTATAACGTTCAGCCGTTCATGCTCGTCGGGCTGGCGGCGCTGTTTCTCAACGAAAAGATCACCGCACAGAAAATGGTCTGGCTGGGCGTGTCGTTTCTCGGAATGCTGGCCATCGTCAGTGCCCATGGCAGCCAGGGCGAGAGCGGCAGCGATTACCTGACGGGCATTGCCCTGGCATTGGGCGCGGCGTTTCTCTATGCGATTGCCGCGCTGATCATCAAGCGTTTGACGGGGACGCCACCGCACCTGATTGCGCTGATCCAGGTCAGCACCGGCGTGTTGTTGCTCGCGCCATTCGCCAATCTGTCGACACTGCCGCAGGCGCCGAGCGCATGGGCCAGCCTGGTGACACTGGGCATGGTGCACACCGGTGTGATGTATGTGTTGCTGTACGGCGCCATTCAAAAACTGCCGACTGCGCTGACGGGGGCGCTGTCCTTCATCTATCCGATTGCGGCGATTTTCGTCGACTGGTTTGCCTTCGGCCATCGTCTGGAGCCGCTGCAGTGGATCGGCGTCGCGGCAATCCTGCTGGCCGCCGCCGGTATGCAACAAGGCTGGTCACTCAAGTTTCGGCGCACGGTGACGCCGTAACCCGCTTCGCCGGCGTCAGATGTTCCAGTGCGGCGCGCTCCTGGCCAGGCGCTGGCGCATCTCGCCGATGTTGGCGGCCAGTTGTTGAGTCAGCAGGCGATAGCCATCCAGCCTGTTGTAGACCGGTGCATCGAGGCTGACCAGCGGCACCTCCATGGGCCGATCGAGGCGCTGGGCGGCGCCTGATTTCAACGCCCGGGCCATGCCGATCAATTGCACGCGGATCTGTCGATGTTCGGCTTTCAATGCCGTTTGCAGGAGCGTCATGGCCTCGGGGTCATTGGCGTCCGGTCGGGTATTGCCAAGGATTTCCAGGGTGCTGACGCACATGCGCAGGTTGCGCTGGATGGCATCGAGCTCGGTCATGGAAATCTTCACTTCCTTGGACACCGACGGCATCAGTGAGCGCAGTTGCACCATCGCCGCATTCAGGCGCGTCATGAGCTTGAGGTGTTCATCGGCGGTGATGGCCTGGCCGTCAATGATGCGCCCATAGACTTTCGCGCAATCACGCAGGGCATCGGCCAGGTTGTAGCGCCAGGAATACACCGCGTACAGCGGCAGGGCGAAGGAAAACGCCAGGGCCAAGGCAATGCCGATCAGGATATCCACCCCGCGCCACAAGCCATCGGTGACCGGGTTGTCGCCATGCCCCGCGACGATGAACACGGTAATCGCCGACAGCAGCGCGGTGTAGCCGCCCTTGCCGATGGCGTGATACGAGAAGAACCCGCAGACCACCGACATCGCGAAATAGGTCAGCCAGGGCATTCCGAGCCAGGCCTGTTGTGCCACCAACGCCAGGCCGACACCGGCGCCGATCAAGGTGCCGATGGCACGCTCGGCGGCTTTCTTGCCGATGTTGCCGTGGTGCTGCAAACCGCCGATCACCACCAGCATGGTCACCGACGCCCATTCACCGTGGGGCAGTTTGATCCCGGTGGTCAGCAGGATCGTCGCCAGCAAGCCGAGCGACACCCGCACCGCATGGATCACCCGGGCATGGCGGTAGCGTCGGTACGGGTCCAGCAACGGACGCAGCAATCGGCGCAGCAGCGGTGGCAGTCGATCGGCTCTGGATGTACTCAGGCTGGCTCTCCTCAGAAGATGTAGTCGGTGGTCAGGAAGCTCGAACTGCGGCCACTGATGATCTCGCTGATCAGGTCCTTGTTGGTCTCCTGGAACTTGGTGGCCACCAGCGTGCGGATCGAAAACACCCGCAGTGCGTCATGCACCGACAGGGTGCCTTCGGCCGAGTTCTTGCGACCATTGAAGGGGTAGGTGTCCGGGCCACGCTGGCATTGGGCATTGAGGTTGATGCGTCCGACCTGGTTGGCAAAGGTGTCCACCAGCCGGCCGACCGCCACCGGATTGGTGCCGAAGATGCTCAACTGCTGGCCGAAGTCCGACTCCAGCACGTAGTCGATCACGGTATCCAGATGACGGTACGGCACGATGGGGATGACCGGGCCGAACTGCTCTTCCTGATAAACGCGCATCTGCGGCGTAACCGGGTACAGCACCGCCGGGTAGAAGAACGACGCACGGGCCTCGCCACCGTTGGGGTTGACCACCCTGGCGCCTTTGCTCTCGGCATCCGCCACCAGTGCATGCAGGTAGTCGACCTTGCCCGATTCCGGCAGGGGCGTCAGGGCGACGCCACTTTCCCAGGGCATGCCGGGCTTGAGGTTGGCGAGCCTGGCATTGAATTTGTCGATGAAAGACTCGACCACGTCTTCGTGGACAAACAGGATCTTCAGGGCCGTACAGCGCTGGCCATTGAAGGACAGCGACCCGGTCACCGCTTCACTGACCGCATTGTCCAGGTCCACTTCCGGCAGGACGATGCCCGGATTCTTCGCATCCAGGCCCAGCGCCGCGCGCAAGCGGTGGGGTTTGGGATGGAGTTTTTTCAGGTCGCTGGCGGCCTTGTTGGTGCCGATGAAGGCAAAGATGTCGATCTTGCCGCTGGCCATCAACGCACTGACCGTTTCGCGGCCGCTGCCATAGATGACGTTGATCACCCCGGCCGGGAAACTGTCGCGGAAGGCTTCCAGCAGGGGGCGAATCAGCAGCACGCCGAGTTTCGCCGGTTTGAACACCACGGTGTTGCCCATGATCAACGCCGGGATCAGCGTGGTGAAGGTTTCGTTCAGCGGATAGTTGTAAGGCCCCATGCACAGGGCGACGCCCAGCGGCACGCGACGGATCTGGCCGAGGGTGTCCTGTTCCAGTTCGAAACGGCTGGAGCGGCGGTCGAGCTCTTTCAGCGCGTTGATGGTGTCGACAATGTAGTCGCAGGTGCGGTCGAACTCCTTTTCCGAGTCCTTGAGGTTCTTGCCGATTTCCCACATCAGCAACTTGACCACGGCGTCGCGCTGCTCGCGCATGCGCCCGAGGAAGGTTTCGACGTGCTGGATGCGCTCGGCGACGCGCATGGTCGGCCACAATCCCTGGCCACGGTCGTAGGCGCGCACGGCAGCGTCGAGGGCGGTCAATGCGGTGTCGGCATCGAGCAGCGGCGTGCTGCCGAGTATCACTTGTTCGTCGCCATTGGCACCGGTCAGGTACACCGGGCTGCGGACCTGGGCCAGTGGCCCGTTCCAGGTTCTCAGTACGCCATCGACCAGGTACTCACGCTGTTCGGTCTGGCCGTCGAGGCGGTACTTTTCCGGGATGTCGGCGGGGCTCGGGAACAGGTTCTGGAGAATATCGGCTGTGGTCATGTCGTTACCCCTCTGGATTGGGTGATGCACTGATGAATCGTTTTAGCAGACCTCAGCAACCCTTGTCATGACTCATCTCAGCGTTTTTGCCGTCCTTGGGTTTATCGGCGCCCTCCGTCATGGCCTCAGAAGCGCCCCTTGTTGGCCCCCAATGCCCTCAACCCGCCCGGGTGGAGTGCCTTAGTGTTGAGCTCTCCTTGAGCACAACAAAAAAGCTGCACCCGGCCAACCGGGCAGCCCATGAGAGGACAGCCATGCGGGCAAGCCGATTAACTGAAAAGCCTAGCCTTTGTTTGGCCTTGGCGGTGGGTGTCTTTGCGGCGTTGCTGGCGGGGTGCGGCGAAGAGCCGAAAAGCCGACCCGCAGCGAAGCTGGTGCCGCGAGGCCCGCCGACGCCGAGCTGGCCCAGGTCTACGACAACAGCTGCAAGCTTTGCCACGCCAACCCGGCGGCCGGGGCACCACTGACCGGCGACATCAAGGCCTGGGCGCCACGGGTGCTGCAGGGCGCCGACACGCTGCTCGATCACGCGATCAACGGCTACAACGGCATGCCGCCAATGGGCATGTGCATGCAGTGTTCGCAGGAACAGTTCCTGGCGCTGATTGCCTTCATGTCCGGCCAGCAAATCCAATAACAAGAACGGCAGGGTGCGATTCATGACGATGGACCTGACACGGCGTCAGTTGTTGCAACGGGCGAGCGTCATCGGCGCCTTTACCGCGCTCGGCTCAGCCCCGGCACTGGCCGAGCTGCTGCGCGCGCCACGGTTGATTCCCTGGCGCAACTGGTCGGGCGGCCAGAATTGCCTGCCGGCGGCGCGGCTGGCGCCCAAGAACCTGGATGAATTGACCCAAGTGGTACGTCAGGCCCCCGGCAAGATCCGACCGGTGGGTTCGGCGCATTCCTTCAGCGCGCTGGTGCCCACCGACGGCACCTTGCTGTCGCTGAGCTATTTCTCGGGGTTGCTCGATCACGATCCGAAAACCCTGCAAGCCGAGTTCGCCGCCGGCACGCCGATGTCGCGCATGGGCACACCGCTCAAGGATATCGGCCAGGCCCTGCAAAACATGGCCGACATCGATTACCAGACCCTCGCCGGCGCGATTTCGACCTCGACCCACGGTACCGGCAAGCACTTTCAATCCTATTCGGCGCATGTCTGCGGCTTGCAATTGGTGACCGCCGACGGCGAGGTGCTGGATTGCGATGCCAATCGTCATCCTGAGGTGTTCAGCGCCGCCAGGGTGTCCCTGGGGGCGTTGGGCGTGGCGACCCGGGTGCGCCTGCAAAACCGCCCGGCGTATCGCTTGCGGGAGCGGCAGTGGATCGCCAAAACCGAAGAGTTGCTCGAAGACCTGGACAAGAACACCCGGGAAAACCAGCACTGGGAAATGCTCGTGGTGACCCATTCCGACTACGCCTTGTCGATCGCCCTGAACGAAACCACCGACCCGGCCACACCGCCGGTCCCGGCGGATGAGGAGGGCGGCAACGAGTTTGTCACCTTGATCGAGAAGATTGACAAGTACGCCAGCGACTTCCCGGACCTGCGCCGCACGATGCTCAATAACCTGCGCCACCTGGCCAGCTTCGATGACCGGGTGGGCGACTCGTTCGACATCTACGCCAACGTGCGCACGGTACGCTTCAACGAAATGGAATACTCCGTGCCGGCCGAATACGGCCCGGCCTGTTTGCGCGAGATCCTCAAGCTGATCCAGGACAAAGACCTGCGCACCTGGTTTCCGATCGAATACCGTTACGTCAAGGCCGATGACATTCCCTTGAGCATGTTCGAAGGCCGCGACAGCTGTTCGATTTCGGTCCACCAGCACTACCAGATGGATCATCACAACTTCTTCGCCGCCATCGAGCCGATTTTCTGGAAGTACAACGGCCGGCCGCATTGGGGCAAGTTGCACACGCTGAACGCGAAAAACCTGCAGCCGCTGTACCCGCGCTGGCAGGAGTTCATCCAGGTGCGGCAGGCACTCGACCCCAGCGGCAAATTCCTCAATGCGCATTTGTCATCGATCCTGGGGGTGAGCTGATGGCCGTCAATCGCCGTAATTTCATGTTGGGTGCCGCAGGCGTCGGCGCCTTGTTGGCGGGTGTCGGGGCGTGGCTGCGGCCGGGTGACCGAGGTGCGCCCTACAGCGACTATTTCCGCCTGCTCAACCGCGAGCTCAAGGACCACGGGCCGATGCGTCCGGTGATGCTGATCGACCTTGATCGGCTGGATCACAACGTCGACGTGGTGATGCAATCGGTCAAGCGTGGCGGCAAACACCTGCGGCTGGTGGAAAAATCGCTGCCGGCACCGGGGCTTCTGGCCTACATCATCCAGCGCGCCGGTACGCAACGCCTGATGTCGTTTCACCAGCCCTTTCTCAATCATGACGCCGTGCAGTTTCCCGAGGCTGACATTCTGTTGGGCAAGCCGCTGCCCGTGCGTTCGGCGCAGTTGTTCTATCAGTCGCACAAAGGGTTTTTCGACCCTTCGAAGCAATTGCAATGGCTGCTCGATACGCCGGAGCGTTTGCAGCAATACCTCGCCCTGGCTCAGGGGCTGGGCACGCGCGTGCGGGTGAACATCGAACTGGATGTCGGGCTGCATCGCGGCGGTATCAGCGACCTGGGCGTACTGGGGCAGATGCTGACGCTCATCAGCCAGCACCCGCAGCACCTGGCGTTCGCCGGGTTCATGGGCTATGACCCGTTCGTGGGCATGGGCGTGCCGGGGATTCTGGGTTCGCCCGAAGAGCTGTTCGCCAAGGTGATGGTGATCTACCAGCGCTGCGTCGATTTCACCCGTCAGCAATACCCCGGTTTATGGCGAGAAGGATTGACCCTCAATACGGCCGGCAGCCCGAGTTATCGCATGCATGAGCAAGAGCAGCTCAGCAGCGAAGTGTCGGTGGGGACGGCGATGCTCAAGCCCACTCACTATGACTTGCCGTCACTGGTGGAGCATGTGCCGGCCGCTTACATCGCCACGCCGGTGCTGAAAAGCACCGGGGCGGTGAACATTCCGGCGCTGGACGACAAGTCCAGGCTGTTTTCCTGGTGGGACACCAATCAGCTCGAGACGTTTTTTATCTACGGCGGCAACTGGATGGCGGAGTTCGAATCGCCACCGGGGTTGCAGAGCAATGGTGTGTATGGCCGCAGTTCGAATCAGGAGATGGTCAATGGTTCGGCGGCGGTGGGGCTTGGTGTTGAGGACCAGGTGTTCTTGCGGCCTGCCCAGACGGAGGCGGTGTTGTTGCAGTTTGGGGATCTGCTGGCGGTTCGGGGTGGGAAGATTGTGGATAGCTGGCCGGTGTATTCCTGATATTTGTTGGGTGATTGTTCCGACGCCTTCGCGAGCAGGCTCGCTCCCACAGGGAAATGCATTCCAAATGTGGGAGCGAGCCTGCTCGCGAAGGCGTCAGCTCAGTCAAAACGCATACGGAATACTGACCTTGGCCCAGAGCATTTCCCCTTCAGGCCGGTTTTCCACGTCGAACTCCTTGGCCCAGCGAATCTCCGCGCTGGCGTACTTGAGAAAGGTCCAGTGCAGCGCCGGACCAATCGCAAACACCTGGCCGCGCACCCCGTCGTTCACGTCCTGGCCGTTGAACTGCACGGTGTGGCCGAACTGTTTGTCATCGGTGGTTTGCTTGAGGTAGTAGCCGTTCAGCCCGAACATCAGGTCGTCGGTGATCTTGAAACTGGCGGAATAGTCGATGTGGAAAATCTGCCCCGACTTGTAATCGGTGTCCTTGTTTTTCTCGTTGAAACTGTAGGTGGTCTTCATCGACACCTCGGTTCTGTCCGTCGGCAGCCAGGTGAAGGAGAACAGTGGTTTGTAGGTGTAGAAGTTGTTGCTGGTGTTGGCCAGGCGATCGACACTGTATTCGCCGGTCGGCACCGTGACTTCAATGGCGGCGCCGAGGGTCAGGTTCGGGCCCATGTCCCAGAGAATGATCGGCGCGATGGTGGTGTCGCCCATGCCTTCGCGGGTGTCCTGCGGCAGGCCGAACACCGAGACTTCCTGCTTGAGCCAAGGCTGGGCGATGTAGCCGGCCAGCCGGCCGCCAAACACCCGCACCGGGCTGAGGTAATCCAGGCGCGGAATGACGGCCGTGGATTCGATTTCGACGTTCGGCACCTTGCCGCCGAGGGAGCTGATGTTCAGCTTCGTGGCCTTGTAGTGGTTGTAGTAGAGGTTGAACGCAACCATGTTGTCCGGAAGGCTGTCGGGCGACAGCGGCAACATGAAAAAGCCGTCGGTGCCGGGGCCGATGTTGTCCACGCCAGCCTCGGTGGCCAGGGCCGGTTGCAGGGCGCAGACGCCGGCCAGGCTGATGACCATCAGGGGAAGTGTCGTGCGAGTCGCGATCATGGGTGTACTCATTATTATTGTTAGCGGGCTGTCCGGCATCCCTACGAGGGCCGCCCCATAGAAATAAGCTGTCCGCGCCCTGCAAGGCAGGGTATTGGCGGCCATTTAGGGGGACTTCTGCGGACAGCCTTCAAACGCTGTGCTAACTTCCTTCGACATAACCGGTTACAAAAATAAGAATGATGCTCGTCCCGGAATGTATGGCCCCATGCAAATGAAAGTGACCGATCCCACCTTCGAATTGGCGCTGGTGTCGCCGTTTCTCCTGCAAACCCTGGCCGAAGTCGCCGAGCACAAAGGCATCGACCCCCAGAGCCTGTGCCGAGGGTTGGGGTTTGACTTTGAAGACCTTCAGGATCCGGCGCAGCGTATTTCCTATCGCCAGGCCGTGGCCATGATTCAGCGTGCGCTCAAGGCCTTGCCCAATCAGGGGCTGGGCCTGTGGGTCGGCGCGCAGAACGTGCTCGGCACGCTGGGGCTGTTGGGGCATGTGTTGTCGCTGTGCAAGACCCTGCGCGATGCCTTTGAACTGGGCATTCGCCATCAACACACCTCGGGCGGCATTGTCGTGTCCAGTGTGGAGGAGGCGGGTGACCGGGTGTTTGTCGACGTCGAATGCCGCTTGCCGTTCGCCGACGTGCAGTTGTTCGCGGTCGAGGAGTTTTTCGCCAGCCTGCTGGTGTACGGCCGGGCCCTGGTCGGGGCGGATTTCAAGCCGATGGCCGTGCAATTCATCCATGCGGCGCCGGACTATCTCGGCGAATATTCGCGCCTGCTGGGGCCGGATGTGCGTTTCGGTTGCCTGCAAAACCGCATGGTGATCGATGGGCATTGGCTGGACGTCCAATTACCCAATCACCACTCCCTGGCCCTGCGTCAGGCCGTGAAGCTTCTCGAACTGGAAGCCGCGCAGGTGCACCAGAAAATGGACCTGATCCAGGCGGTGGAACGGGCGATTGCCCGGGACCTGACCGAGGGCAGCCACATCGAGAAAATCGCCAGCGACCTGAACATGAGCAGCCGCACCTTGCGTCGCCGCCTCACCGAACACGCGCTGACGTTCGAAGCGCTGCTGGAACAAGTGCGCCAGGCCCGCACCATGAGCCTGCTGGCCAACCCGGACATGTCCATCGAACGCATCACCGAGGAAGTCGGCTACAGCGACGTACGCAGCTTTCGCCGGGCGTTCAAGCGCTGGACCGGCATGAGCCCGAGTGCGTTCCGCAGCGAAAGCCCCGGCGTGGTTTGATCCTTCTGTGGTGAGCGGCTTCTGTGGTGAGAGGGCAAGCCCCTTCGCCACAGGTTCCTGACCTCCAACGGCACACAAAACCTCACACACCGGGTAAACTCCATGCTCTTTTTCAAGGAGTTCATATGAGTCATTACCAGCCGGGCATTCTCGCCACCCCCGTTCCTCCTCAAGCCCGCCATATGTTCTTCGCGCTCGAATCCGTCGCTGCACTACCGGCCGCGCTCGATAGCCTGCAAGGGCTGGTGGACGGCAAGTCGGTGGTGGTCGGCTTCGGCGAGTCCCTGGTCAAGGCGCTGGACGGGCAGATCGAAGGTCTGCGGCCGTTCCCGGCGCTGACGGGCGTCGGCGTCGACAATCCGTCGACCCAACACGCGCTCTGGTGCTGGCTGCACGGTGAAGACCGTGGCGAGTTGCTCAACCGCAGCAACGCCATCACAGCGGCATTGGCCCCGGCGTTGCGCCTGGTGCAGATGAACGAAACCTTCCGCCACATGACTGGCCATGACCTGACCGGCTACGAAGATGGCACCGAAAACCCGCACGATGAAGCCGCAGTAGCCGCTGCACTGGTGGCTGAAGGCGCGGACGGCACGGTGGGTGGCAGCTTCGCCGCGATCCAGCAGTGGCAGCATGACTTGAAAGGTTTCCATGGGCTGTCGGCGGATGAGAAAGACAACATCATGGGCCGCCGCCTGAGCGATAACGAAGAGATCGACGATGCGCCGGTTTCCGCCCACGTCAAACGCACCGCCCAGGAAAGTTTTGCGCCCGAGGCCTTCGTGGTGCGCCGCTCGATGCCGTGGATCGAAGGTGACCGCGCCGGCCTGATGTTCCTGGCCTTCGGTTTCTCCCTCGACGCCTTCGAAGCCCAGCTGCGCCGCATGAGTGGCCTGGAAGACGGCATCACCGACGGCCTGTACCGCATCAGCCGTCCGGTCACCGGTGGCTACTACTGGTGCCCGCCGCTCAAGGACGGTCGACTGGACCTGCGCGCATTGCGTATCGACTGAACGGCAAGGAGAGCCTATGAACCTGGTGCGCTGGGGCATGATCGGTTGTGGCAGTGTCGCTGAACGCAAAAGCGCGCCGGCCTTCTACAAGGCGCCCGGATCGGCGCTGGTGGCGGTGATGGGGCGGCGCCTGGAAGCCGTCACCGATTACGCCGCGCGCCACGGCATCGCGCGGGTTTATACCGATGCGCAAGCGCTGATCAACGATCCCGAGGTCGACGCCGTATACATCGCCACACCGCCCGACAGCCATCACGCCTATGCCTTGCAGGTGGCCGCCGCCGGCAAGCATTGCTGCGTCGAGAAACCGATGGCGCTCAACGCCGGGCAAAGTCGCGAGATGCAGCAAGTGTTTGCCGATGCCGGGTTGCATCTGTTCGTGTCCTATTACCGGCGTTCGCTGCCACGCTTCCGGCAGGTGCGGCAATGGCTGGAGGAGGGGCGGATCGGCGAGGTCCGGCACTTGAGCTGGACCCTCACCAAAGCCCCGGCGGCAGCGGATCTTGCGGGCGCGAACAACTGGCGTACCGATCCGGCGATTGCCGGTGGTGGCTATTTTGCCGATCTGGCCAGCCATGGCCTGGACCTGTTTCAGTACCTGTTCGGCGATATCGTCGAAGTCGCCGGATTCACCGCACGGCAGGCCGGTTTGTACGCGGCCGAAGATGCCGTCAGCGCCACTTGGCGGTTTGCCAGCGGGGCACTGGGGATGGGCTGCTGGAACTTCGTCGCCGATCGCCGCGTAGACCGGGTCGAAGTGATTGGCAGTCAAGGCCGGATCAGCTTTTCGGTGTTCGACGAGCACCCGGTCGAGCTGCACGCCGACGAGGATCTCAGCCTGACCATCGAGCATCACGCGCACATTCAGTGGCACCACGTGTTGGGCATGAATGCGCATATTCGTGGTGAGGCGCAGCATCCGGCGGTGGCCGCAGAGGCGCTGAAGACCGATTGGGTGATGGACCGGATTCTCAAGCGGCACTAACTCAGACCAAACACTATCCCCTGTGGGAGCGAGCCTGCTCGCGAAGACATTGTGTCAGGCAATATTTTGTTGGCTGACACTCCGCTTTCGCGAGCAGGCTCGCTCCCACAGGGACGGTGGTGAATCTAACCTTATGCGCATTCGGTATTTCTCAAGCGTGTCATAACCTCTCTAAGATCACGTCATAACTCGTTATAACAAGTGATCTGCCATGCCCGATAACGTTCTATCCCTGAGCAGCGTCCCGCTGCACACCCAGCTGCGAGACGTGCTGCGCGCCCGCATCCTCGACGGCGAATACCCGCAAGACAGCCAGATGCCTTCCGAAAGCGAGCTTGGCGCCTTGTTCAAGGTCAGCCGCATCACCGTGCGCCAGGCCTTGGGTGACCTGCAAAAGGAAGGGCTGATCTTCAAGATCCACGGCAAGGGCACTTTCGTCGCCAAGCCGAAAACCTTCCAGAACGTCAGCACCCTGCAAGGCCTGGCCGAGTCCATGACCGGTCGCGGCTATGAGGTGATCAACCGCCTGCGCAGCTTCAAGTTCATTGCTGCCGACAAGTTGGTCGCCGAGCGTTTGCAGGTCGAAGAAGGCGAGGTCGTGGCGCAGATCAAACGGGTGCGCCTGATCAATCGCGAGCCGATTTCCCTGGAAATCACCTACCTGCCCAAAGCTGTTGGTGAGCGCCTGGAAAAAGCCGACCTGGTCACCCGCGACATTTTCCTGATCCTGGAAAACGACTGCGGCCTGGCGCTCGGTCACGCTGACCTGGCCATCGATGCGGTACTGGCCGACAGCGACCTGACCCAGGCGCTGAACGTCGAACCCGGCTCGCCGATCATGCGCATCGAGCGTCTGACCCACGACGCCGAAGGCCGGCCAGTGGACTTCGAACACCTTTACTACCGTGGCGATGCCTTCCAGTACCGCCTGCGGATCGACCGGCAAAAAGGGGATCAGGCATGACGCGCAGCACGTTGGAGCAGGAATACGACATCGTCGTGATCGGCGGCGGCACCGCCGGCCCCATGGCGGCGATCAAGGCCAAGGAGCGCAACCGCGACCTGCGGGTGTTGTTGATCGACAAGGCCAACGTCAAGCGCAGCGGCGCGATCAGCATGGGTATGGACGGCCTGAACAACGCGATCATTCCCGGCCACTCGACACCGGAGCAATACACCAAGGAAATCACCATCGCCAACGACGGCATCGTCAACCAGGCGGCGGTGTACGCCTATGCCACCCACAGCTTCGAAACCATCGAGCAGCTGGACCGCTGGGGCGTGAAATTCGAGAAGGACGAAACCGGCGACTACGCGGTGAAAAAGGTCCACCACATGGGCGCTTACGTGTTGCCGATGCCGGAAGGACACGACATCAAGAAAGTCCTGTACCGGCAGTTGAAGCGCGCTCGGGTAAGCATCACCAATCGACTGGTGTGCACGCGTTTGCTGACGGATGAAGAGGGCGCGGTCAACGGCGTGATGGGTTTCGATTGCCGCACGGCGGACTTCCATGTGATCAAGGCCAAGGCGGTCATCCTCGCTTGCGGTGCCGCCGGACGCCTGGGTCTGCCGTCCTCGGGCTACCTGATGGGCACCTACGAAAACCCGACCAATGCCGGCGACGGCTACTCGATGGCCTACCACGCCGGGGCCGAGCTGGCGAACCTTGAATGCTTTCAGATCAACCCGCTGATCAAGGATTACAACGGCCCGGCCTGCGCCTACGTCACCGGTCCCCTGGGTGGTTACACCGCCAACAACAAGGGCGAACGCTTCATCGAGTGCGACTACTGGAGCGGGCAGATGATGTGGGAGTTCCATCAGGAGCTGGAGAGCGGCAACGGCCCGGTGTTCCTCAAGCTCGATCACCTGGCCGAGGAAACCATCCAGAACATCGAAGAGATCCTGCACAGCAACGAGCGTCCGAGCCGTGGCCAGTTCCATGCCAATCGCGGCACCGACTACCGCACGCAGATGGTTGAGATGCACATCTCGGAAATCGGCTTTTGCAGTGGGCATTCGGCGTCGGGGGTGTGGGTCAACGAGAAGGCCGAGACCTCGGTCAAGGGCTTGTACTCGGCCGGTGACATGGCGGCGGTGCCGCACAACTACATGCTCGGTGCGTTCACCTATGGCTGGTTTGCCGGCAACAACGCGGCGGACTTTGTCGCCGGGCGTGAGTTTTCCGCGCTGGATGCCGCGCAGATCGAAAGCGAAAAACAGCGGGTCTATGCACCGCTGGACCGCGAACACGGCCTGCCACCGGCCCAGGTCGAGTACAAGCTGCGGCGCTTCGTCAACGACTACCTGCAACCGCCGAAAGTGACGAAGAAGATGCAGATCGGCCTGCAACGCTTCAGCGATATCCAGCGCGACCTCGACCAGATCAAGGCCCACAACGCCCACGAACTGATGCGCGCCATGGAAGTCAGCATGATCCGCGACTGCGCCGAAATGGCCGCCCGCGCTTCATTGTTCCGCGCCGAAAGCCGCTGGGGGCTTTACCACCATCGCGTCGATCACCCGCAACGCAACGACCGCGACTGGTTCTGCCATTGCCATCTGAAGAAGGACGAAAACGGTTTGATGAGCAGTTTCAGGAAAGCCGTCGAGCCTTACATCATCCCGCTGGATGCCGACGAGATGCAGGCTTACGACCGGCTGCGGGTCGGTGCCGATGCGGCTTGATGCCGACCACAAAAGAGAGACCGAACATGGCTTACCAACCCCAGGAAATCTTCTTCCGCTCCAACGCACCGGTCACGGTCGATGAGGACAAATGCATCGCCCACAAAGGCTGCACCGTGTGCGTCGACGTTTGCCCGATGGACCTGCTGGCGATCAACCCGGCCACGCAAAAGGCCTACATGGCGTTCGACGAATGCTGGTACTGCATGCCCTGTGAAAAGGACTGCCCGACCGGGGCGGTGAAAGTCGAAATCCCGTACCTGCTGCGCTGAAACACCGTCCCTGTGGGAGCGAGCCTGCTCGCGAAGAGGCCGGCACAGGCGACACCTCAATGACTGATCGGACGCCTTCGCGAGCAGGCTCGCTCCCACAGTGAATCGAGTTCAAACAACCCAAAACGCCATCCGGCAACCACCGGACGCCTGATCCAGAACACCCCTCGTTTCCCACCACGCCCTGATCGTGGCGGAGACGAACATCCAATAAATGATTCGAGGGGAAACACTCATGATGTTGCGTGCAGCTTTGGCCGGTCTGGTACTGGCTTCCTTCACCCTGTCGGCCTCGGCCGAAACCATCCGCATTGCCATCGGCACCCAGGACACCACCATCAACTGCGCCGCCGGCGGCCTGTTGATACGCGAGCTCGGCCTGCTGGACAAATACCTGCCCCACGACGGCCCTTACAAAGACGCCCAATACGAGGTGCAGTGGAAAAACTTCACCAGCGGCGCACCGCTGACCAATGAGATGGTCGCCGGCAAACTCGACTTCGGCGCCATGGCTGATTTCCCCGGCGCGTTCAACGGCGTGGCCTTCGAAACGGCGGGCAAGCACAGCCTGTTCATCAGCGTGTTGTCGGGCAGCACCAAGGGCAGTGGCAACGGCATCGTGGTGCCGAGCGCGTCGGGCGTGCAGTCGCTGGCCGAACTCAAGGGCAAGACGATTTCCGTGCCGTTCGCTTCCACCGCCCATGGCATGCTGCTGCGCGCTGTCGCGGCCCAGGGCTGGGACCCGCTCAAGGACGTGAACATCATCGCCCAGCCGCCGGAAGTCGCCGGCTCCGCGTTGCAGGCCGGCAAGATCGATGCTCACGCCGACTTCGTACCCTTCGCCGAGCTGTTCCCCAGCCGTGGTTTCGCCCGCAAGATCTATGACGGCTCCCAGGCCGATGCGCCGACCTTCCACGGTGCGCTGGTGGATCAGGCCTATGCGAAAAAGTACCCGGAAATCGTCGTCGCCTACCTGCGGGCGAGCATCGAAGCCAACCAGTTGCTGGCGGCTGAACCGGAGAAATACAGCGAGTTGATCGCCAAGGTCACCGGGGTCGATGCCGAGGTCAACTACCTGTTCCATGGCCCCCTCGGCGTGCAGACCCGCGACCTGAGCTGGAAGCCGGAATACCGCCAGGCCGTGGGCACCGCCATCGATACCCTCAAGCTCTTGAAGAAGGCCGATCGCGGGCTCGATCTCAACACCTTCATCGACGACCAGTACATCCGCGCCGCCTTCAAGGCTTCGAACCTGGACTACAGCGCGCAGCTTGGAAATTACCAGCAGACGCCGCTCAAGGCCGTCGATGCGGCAAGCGGCAAAGCCATCACCGACTTCAGCCATGTGGCGGAAATCTGGGTGCGTGGCGAGCCGAAAGTCCGTCAGTACGCCTCGGCGGAATCGGCATTTACCGCGCTGACAGCGTTGAAACAGGAAGGCAAGAACATCCGCGCGGTGTACACCCAGGCCAGCGACAGCGGGATCAAGTTGCTGGCGGATCAGGCGTGGTTTGCCACCGACGGGAAAGGGCGGCTGAGCGCGTTCCTGCTCAAAGGCCAGGCCCAACAGTTCGCCACCGCCCAGGGCGGGAAGGTATTCGACTTCACCGATGCCACGACCCAGGCCGTGGCCGCCCGCTAACCCCCAAACACCACGGTTCCCTGTAGGAGCTGCCGAAGGCTGCGATCTTTTGATCTTGCTCTTCGGCAATCGTGAAGCCGTCAAAAGATCGCAGCCTTCGGCAGCTCCTACAAGGGTTGTGATTGCCATCGGGAAATGTGTATGTCCGGATCATTCTTACGCTGGATCCCCAGAGCCGCTTCACTGCTGCTCTGCCTGCTGTTCTGGCAACTCGCCGCCAGCCACCACTGGAACCTCGGCCTGGTGACCTTCGCCAACGTCCCGACACCCTTGGCGGTCATTGAAGCCGCTCTTGGCCTCGGCGACTCGGGCAAACTCGTCCAGCACCTGGGCAGCAGTCTCGGCCGGGTATTCGCCGGCTACCTCGCGGCGCTGATCATAGGCGTGGCCCTGGGCCTGGCCATCGGCCGCTCGAAATGGGCCGAAGATCTGTTGCTGCCGCCCCTGGAAGTCCTGCGGCCGATTCCGGCCGTGGCCTGGATTCCCCTGGCGATCCTGATGTTTCCTTCGTCGGAACTGTCGATGGTGTTCATCACCTTCACCGGCGCCCTGTTCCCGATCCTGCTCAACACCGTGCATGGCGTCGAAGGCGTCGACCCACGGCTGATCGCCTCGGCGAAAAGCCTCGGGGCAGGGCGCCGGGCCATCCTGCTGGAGGTCGTTCTGCCAGGCGCGGCGCCGAGCATCATCACCGGCCTGGCCATCGGCATGGGCACCTCATGGTTCTGCCTGGTGACGGCGGAAATGATCTCCGGCCAATTCGGCATCGGCTATTACACCTGGGAGTCCTACACCATCCAGAACTACGCCGACATCGTCGTCGGCATGTTGCTGATCGGCGTGCTCGGCATGGGCAGCAGCCTGTTGATCAAACGCCTGGGCGGGCTCTTCACGCCTTGGCACCGACCGCGAGGAAAAGCCTGATGAGCGTTTTTCAACACCTGGAAGGACGTATCGATATCCGTGGGTTGTCGATCAGCCTGGGCGAGGGCCACGGGGCTTTCGAAGCGGTGCAGGGCCTCGACTGCCAGATCGAACCGGGGCAGTTCGTGTGCATCCTCGGGCCGTCCGGTTGCGGTAAATCCACCTTGCTCGGGGCGCTGGCCGGCCACCTGCAACCGCGTACCGGCAGCTTGAACGTGGATGGCGCGCCGGTGTCGGGACCATCGCCACAACGGGGCATGGTGTTCCAGCAGCACACGCTGTTTCCGTGGCGCACGGTGCGTGACAACGTGGCGTTCGGCTTGAAAATGCAAGGCATCGGCAGGTCCGAACGGCACAAGGCGGCGGATGAAATCCTCGCCCTGGTGGGCCTCGAAGGGTTTGCCGGGCGCTGGCCCGACCAACTGTCCGGCGGCATGCAGCAGCGGGTCGAAATCGCCCGGGTGCTGGTCAACCGTCCGCGCCTGTTGCTGATGGACGAGCCCTTCGGCGCCCTCGATGCCCTGACCCGGTTGAACATGCAGGAACTGTTGCTGGACATCTGGACGCGCATCCGCACCACCGTGGTGTTTGTCACCCATGACATCGACGAAGCGCTGTTCCTCGCCGACCGCTTGCTGGTCATGAGCTCGCGCCCCGGGCGAATCATCGAAGACCTGCGCCTGGACTTCCCCCGGCCGCGCAGCACGGAGCTGATGACCCGCCCTGAATTCTCGCATCTGAAGCGCCATTGCCTCGAACTCCTGCGGCACGAAGACGGCCGGCAACTGCCGCGCCTGAACCCGCTCGGACTTCCCCCTGAAAACAAACTGCCGCGATTTGCCCTATGACCTCTCTATTTCATGTAACCGATAACGACGACATTCTGGCCCTGCAACCACGTCTGACCGATGACGACCCCGGCGTACGCCGGATCGCGCTGATCGAACTGGCCGATCTCGAGGAGCCGGACGGCCTGCTGTGGTTGATCGATCGACTGGCCGAAGACCCGATAGCCGAGGTCCGCGCTGAAGCCGCCCGGTTGCTGGAAGCCTGGGAGGACGCGCCCGTGGTCGAAGCCTTGTGCCAGGCCCTGACGGATCCATCCCCGGCGGTGCAGGCGGCCGCTGCGCAAAGCCTCAGCCTGCTCAAGAGCGAAGCGGCGGGCCGGGTCATTCTGCCGTGGACCGGGCATGCCGACAGCGGCGTACGCATTGCCGCGTTCCGGGCGTTGCGCGAGTTGCGTTGCCCCGATGCCGCCGCAGCGGCTGCCGCTGCATTGGGCGATGAAAGCGCCAGCGTGCGCCGCGAGGCGGTGGGCGTACTCGGCTGGCTCAAGCAGCTTGATGCCTTGCCGGCACTGGCGCGACTGGCCAGCGCCGACCCGGACACCGACGTGCGGCGGGCCGCCACCGGGGCGCTGGGCCTGGCGTCTGACGCCCAGGTGCTGCCAGCCCTGCGCCAGGCCTTGCGGGACGCTGCCTGGCAAGTCCGCGAAGAAGCCGCCACCACCCTGGGCAAGGTCGGCCACCCCGACGCCGGCCCGGCCTTGGTCAACGCCTTGGGTGACGATTACTGGCAGGTGCGTCTGCGCGCCACCCGCAGCCTCGGTCGCTTGCGTTATGGACCGGCGCTCGAAGCGCTGATCGACACCCTCGGCCACCGCATCAGCAACCTGCGCAAGGAAGCCGCGCTGGCCCTCGGCGAACTGAACGACCCACGGGCCATTGCGCCATTGCAGGCCGCACAACACGACGGCGACCCGGAAGTGCGCAAGGCCGTGCGCATTGCCTTGAGTCAACTGCAATGAATCCGCTGGCGATTGGCAATTCCCGTATCAAACAGCAGTTGCGACTGAACTGGCCCGATGGTCGTGAACAACTGCTGGACCACGCCGAGTTGCGCCGGCAGTGCCCGTGTTCGCAGTGTCGGGCGTTTCGGCTGCGGGGGATGGCGCCGTTGGTGGATGCCCGGGTGTGCGTTATCGAACTGAACCCGCAGGGCTATGGCCTGCAACTGGTCTTCAACGATGGGCATGAGCGGGGGATTTATCCGTGGGCGTATCTGGCTGGACTTACCGACTGAATCGAATTCCATTCCTCATCGGGAGTGGTCGCGGTCTGCGGCAGCTCCCCCGCGTGCGCTTCCAGTGGTTTATGTTGCGAATACAGGTTCAGTAACGGCCCGGATAAACGCATCGTCCACAGTCTTTACTCCATACTTTTGCATGAACTCACGGCCGTTGTTAAAGCGATTGAAGCGTTGCTGGCTGATCATATAAAAATAATCACAATGGTTAATGACTTCATCAACATTGTGCGAGGAAACCAGAATGGCGGTGCCCTCCCTGGCAGCGCCGTGAAGACATTGCCAAATATAGTGACGAAATTCGGGATCTACACCGGCAGTAGGTTCGTCGAGAATCACAAAGTCTGCAGAAATTGAAAGAAGGGAAAGCGTAAAGAACCAGCGTGTCTCTCCGTAGCTGCATAGCGATGATTTTTTGTTCCATATGTCCTGGTATCGGTCAACTATCGCTGGGCTCCAGGTACTTAGTTTTTTCAGGGTTTTATCTTGCGTCATGGGCTCGTTTGATGACAGCGCAGATACCATTTTAAAAATGTCACGCATGCGCAGCGGTGGGGGCGTGGAGATGATTTGGGAAAGGTATAAAAAGCGACTGAAGTCGTTTTTTATGAAGCCGGATTTTGCTTTTTTAAGGTCGCAGACGATATCGAAAAAAGTTGTTTTTCCAGATCCGTTGGGCCCCAGAATGCCGACAATGTCGCCTTGAGCAACCTCAAGAGATGCCCGGGTCAAGAGGGGCGTGTCTGTATAGGAGAAGTCAATGTTCTGCGCCGTGAATTTTTTCATCAGTACCGGCTCCATACGGGATTGATTCTTAGGTGTTTGAACGTTTTGTACAGTACAAAAATAAACAAAAGAACTATTGCAGCTGTGATGAGTTTGTTGGATTCAAGGCCTTGTTCCATTATTTGGCTTGCAAGTGTCAGTGGGTTTGCGAGGTTCAATACGTCGGTGATGGGGGTTGGTCTACTGGCACTCATTACACCGAGGATCAACATGCAGAACGAAAAAATGGAAAGCAAAGTGTTCGAGTTCTGGAAATTGATCGGTAGCAATGAGAAGGCAGCCCCGAGAGCACAAAACATGATAAAGCAGATGTAAAAGCGTAGTGCGAGATTCAGTAGTTCATTGAGGGCGTAGTTTCCAAATGGAAGCTTGGTCGTCAAGTAAAAGGTTGCGCAATAAGATATTGATATTAGCGAGTAGGCAATGAAGTGCGATAAAAGAAAAATCAGTTTTGATTCCCTGGAGTAAATGAATGATCTAGTGAATCCGCTTTCCCTTCTTCCAATTATGTAAAAGGCGAATCCGAATAGTGCGACACTTGAAGAGATGTAGGCATAAAACCATGCCGAAATCGTAATGTAATTGCTGGAGAAATAGTTGGGGTCTTGCCTGGTTGTTGCAAAAAAATAGAACATTGCACAAGGGGATATCATGATCCAGAAAAAGGCGATGGGTTCTTTTAGTTGTTCTTTGATGAATATGGAGGTTAGGGAGAGCACTCTGGGTAAAATGTTTTTAGTCATTGGCTGGTATCGCCCTGAGGTTGTTTTTTTAGTTCGTTTTTGTTTGTGGTTTGCTGTCGGGTATTGATTAGTTGATTTTGGCGTTGGGTGCAAGTGATGTTGTAGGGGGTTTCTTATGGCTTTTTAAGATATCTCCTACATGTGATTGGGGAACTTAATGGTTCTAGTGGGTGCGGGTTCAAATGTGGATCCGTGGAATTCCTTTTTGAAACGGTGTTTTAGTTTTCGGCACACAGAAATGATCTTGCTATTCTGAGTAAAGTATTTCTGTAGGAGTCAGTGCGCGTTTTATACTTTTGTATGGATTTTTATTTTCTTCAAATGCTGATTTTTTCAGAAAGGCGACGAGCGGCAGGTGGACTCCCTGATTGAACCGGCCTCCTGTAGGAGCTGCCGCAGGCTGCGATCTTTTTGCTATGGTCCCAAGAGATCGCAGCCTCGTTTCACTCGACAGTTCCTACAAGTCCTTGCCAGGTAAATGCTGAAAGAGTACAAATGTACTCCATGACGACTCTGACTCCCCGCCGTACCGCCATCCTGACCTTCATCCGCGATCGCATCGCCGAGCACGGTCAGCCTCCGAGCCTCGCCGAGATCAGCGAGGCGTTCGGTTTCGCCTCCCGCAGTGTGGCGCGCAAGCATGTGCTGGCGCTGACCGAAGCCGGGTTTATCGAGGTCAACCCGCATCAGGCCCGGGGCATTCGCCTGCTCGGGCAGCCGCCGCGTCCCGAGTTGCTGGACATCCCGGTGCTTGGTCGGGTGGCGGCTGGTGCGCCGATCGGGGTCGATGCGCAAATCCATAGCCGCTTGCTGCTCGATCCGTCGATCTTCTCGCGGGTGCCGGACTACATGTTGCGGGTGCGCGGTGATTCGATGATCGAGGACGGCATTCTCGACGGCGATCTGGTAGGCGTGCACCGCAACCCCGAGGCGCTCAACGGCCAGATCGTCGTGGCGCGTCTCGACGGTGAAGTCACCATCAAGCGCTTCGAGCGGGTCGGCGATGTGGTTCGCCTGCTGCCGCGCAACCCGGCCTACCAGCCGATCATTGTGCACGCCGATCAGGACCTGGCCATCGAAGGCGTGTTCTGTGGCCTGGTGAGGCAAGGCTGATGGGTGCCGTCGTTGCGCTGGATACGCTGTTCAATGGCGGCCAGGTCTGGAGGGGCCGGCCTGCGCCGCCGGCCGCCAGCCCGCAGCCTACCGGGCATGCGGCACTGGACGCGGCATTGCCCAGCGGCGGCTGGCCGGAGGCGGCGCTGACGGAAATCCTGCTGGCCGGGCAGGGCGTGGGTGAGTTGCAACTGGTGTGGCCGACGCTGGCACGGCTGTCGGCGGCGGGCGAACGCATCGTGCTGGTGGCGCCGCCTTATGTGCCGTATCCCCAGGCGTGGCAGGGCGCCGGGGTCGATCTGCGTCAGCTGTCGATCATCCGGGCCAGCGAGCGCGATGCGCTGTGGGCCGCGGAGCAATGCCTGCGTTCGGGCAGTTGCGGCGCGGTGCTGTGCTGGCCGCACAAGGCCGATGACCGCGCCTTGCGTCGTTTGCAGGTGGCGGCGGAAACCGGCCAGACCCTGGCCTTCGCCTATCGTCCCCTCAGTGAAGCGATCAACCCTTCGCCGGCAGCCCTGCGCATCGCCATCGATGCCCGGCCGGCACAGCTGCGCGTGCTCAAGTGCCGTGGCGGCCTGGCCCGTTCGGCGCCGATTGCCTTCGCCGTGGGGCATTGAGGTTGCCATGCGCTGGGTCTGCATTGTTTTCCCGCAACTGGCGCTGGACGCGGCATTGCGTCAGCGCACCGATCCTGATGAACCCCTGGCGTTGCTGACCGGCCCGGCCCAGCGTCGGGTGCTGCAGGCCGTCAACGCTGCGGCGCGGGCGCTGGGTTTGCGTCCCGGCCAGTCCATGAGCGCGGCACAGGCCTTGAGCAAGGGGTTTGCCACGGCTGAATACGACGCCAGTGAAATCGAGCGCTGGCAGCAGTTTCTCGCCGCTTGGGCCTATCGCTTCAGTTCCCAGGTCAGCGTGCATTACCCCCGGGCCGTGGTGTTCGAGATCGAATCCAGTCTTGGCCTGTTTGGCGCCTGGCCGCAATTCGAAGCGCTTTTGCGCCGTGAGCTCGGCGAACTGGGGTTTCGGCACCGCATCGTGGCCGCGCCCAACCCGGTGGCGGCGCGGGTGCTGGCCAACGCCTATGACGGCCTGGTGGTACCGGATGATCAAGCCTTGCAGCATCACCTGGGGCAGATGCCCGTCGACCGGATCGGCCTCGAAGCACAGGTTGCCACGGCCTTGTCGCGCATGGGCCTGCGCACCTTGAGCCAGGTGCAGGCGTTGCCCCGACATAGCCTGGCCCGGCGTTTCGAGGCCCAGGTGCTCAAGCATCTGGATGCGTTGCTTGGCACGCGGCGGCTGGCGCTGGCCTTTTACCTGCCGCCGGACCGCTTCGATGTGCGTATCGAGCTCAATTTCGATGTGCAGTCCCATCAAGCCCTGCTGTTTCCGTTGCGCCGGTTGACGGGCGACCTGTCGGCGTTCCTCTGCGGTCGCGACAGCGGCGTACAGCGTTTCGACCTGCATCTGGAGCACGCCGGGTTGCCGGATACGCTGATCAAGGTCGGCCTGCTCAGCGCCGAGCGTGATCCGGCGATGCTCTTCGAACTGGCCCGGGGGCGGTTGGAGCAAGTCCAGGTCGAGGCGCCGGTGCGCGGCTTTCGCTTGTGTGCCGAGGATTTGCCGACCTTCGTGCCCCAGCATCAGGAGCTGTTCGACGATCGCCCGCAGCAGTCCTTGCCCTGGGAGCAACTGCGCGAACGCCTGCGGGCACGGCTGGGGGATGACGCGGTGCATGGCTTGCGCTTCCAGGCCGATCATCGCCCCGAGTGCGCGTGGCAGGCCAGTGCCGACAGCCAGCCGTGCGCAGCGCTGGGCGCCGTGAAGCGGCCGGGCTGGCTGCTGACCGAGCCGCTGGCCGTGCATCAGGGGTCGGCGCGCATCCTCATGGGGCCGGAGCGTATCGAGTCGGGTTGGTGGGACGGTGACGACGTACGCCGCGACTATTACCTGATCGAAACCCGTGCCGGCCAACAGGGCTGGGCCTACCGGGCGGTCGGCGAGGACGGCCCGTTGTGGTTGCAGGGCTGGTTCGCATGAGCCGCGACTATGCCGAATTGCACTGCCTGTCGAACTTCAGCTTCCAGCGCGGTGCCTCCAGTGCCCTCGAACTGTTCCAGCGCGCGAAAAAACAGGGTTACCAAGCCCTGGCGATCACCGACGAATGCACCCTGGCGGGCATCGTTCGTGCCTGGCAAGCGGCGAAGTCCGTGGAGTTGCCGCTGATCATCGGCAGTGAAATACGCATCGAGAACGGTCCGAAACTGGTGCTGCTGGTGGAGAGCCTCGAGGGCTATCAGGCGCTGTGCCGATTGATCACCCGTGCCCGGCGCCGTACGCAGAAAGGTCAGTATCAGGTGCTGCGCGAAGACTTCGGCGAACCGTTGCCGGGGCTGTTGGCGTTGTGGGTGCCGGACGCTGTCGATGCCTTTGCACAGGGCCACTGGCTCAAGCAGGTCTTCGGTGAACGCCTGTGGCTGGCGGTGCAGTTGCATCGCGGTCAGGACGATGGGCAACGCCTGAACGATTTGCTCACACTGGCTGGGGAACTGCGAATTCCCGCCGTGGCCAGTGGCGATGTGCACATGCACGCACGCGGGCGCCGGGCCTTGCAGGACACCATGACCGCTATCCGTCACCACCTGCCGGTGGCCGATGCCGGGTTGCGCCTGCACCCCAACGGCGAGCGCCATCTGCGCAGTCTCGATGTGCTGCAGGCGCTTTACCCGCCAGACTTGCTGGCGCAAACGCTGGTCATTGCCCGGCGCTGCACCTTCGACCTCGGCCAGCTTCGTTATCAATACCCCCGCGAACTGGTGCCGCAAGGGCACTCGGCCACCTCGTGGCTGCGTCATTTGACCGAGGAAGGCATCGAGTGGCGCTGGCCAAAAGGGCCGAAAAACGAAGTGTTGGTGCAGATCGATAAAGAGCTGCAACTGATCGCGGAGCTGGGCTATGAAAGTTATTTCCTGACGGTCCACGACATCGTCCGCTTTGCCCGCCAGCAACAGATTCTTTGTCAGGGTCGGGGTTCTGCCGCCAACTCGGCAGTGTGCTTCGCCCTGGGGATCACCGAAATCGATCCGGATCGCACCACGTTGCTGTTCGAGCGCTTTCTGTCCAGGGAACGTAACGAACCGCCGGACATCGATGTCGATTTCGAACATGAACGCCGCGAAGAAGTCTTGCAGTACGTGTTCCAGCGTTATGGCCGGGCCCGCGCCGCGCTGACGGCGGTGGTCAGCACTTACCACGCCGCCGGTGCGGTACGGGATGTGGCCAAGGCATTGGGCTTGCCGCCGGACCAGATCAACGCCCTGGCCGATTGCTGCGGTCACTGGAGCGATGAAACGCCCCCCGTCGAGCGCCTGCGCGAAGGTGGTTTTGACCCGCAGAGCCCGGTGCTGCACCGGGTGCTGAGCCTGACGGGGCAGTTGATCGGCTTCCCCCGGCATTTGTCCCAGCACCCCGGCGGTTTCGTGATTTCCGAGCAGCCGCTGGACAGTCTGGTGCCGGTGGAAAATGCCGCCATGGCCGAGCGCACCATCATCCAGTGGGACAAGGATGATCTCGACGCCGTGGGCCTGCTCAAGGTCGATATCCTGGCGCTGGGCATGCTCAGCGCGATTCGTCGATGCTTCGATCTGCTGCGCCGGCACCGGGGCCTGGACCTGAGTCTGGCGACCATCCCGGCCGAGGATGCGGCCACCTACGAAATGATCGGTCGGGCCGACACCATCGGCGTGTTCCAGATCGAGTCCCGGGCGCAGATGTCGATGTTGCCGAGGCTCAGGCCCAAGACGTTTTACGATCTGGTGATCGAGGTTGCCATCGTTCGGCCGGGGCCGATCCAGGGCGGCATGGTGCACCCGTACCTGCGGCGACGGAACAAGGAAGAGCCGGAGGCGTATCCGTCGCCGGAACTGGAAGTGGTGCTCAAGCGCACCCTTGGCGTGCCGCTGTTTCAGGAGCAGGTGATGCAGATCGCCATCGTCGCCGCCGACTACAGCCCCGGCGAGGCCGATCAGCTACGCCGCTCCATGGCCGCCTGGAAACGTCATGGCGGGCTCGAACCGCACAAGGAGCGGCTGGCCGCCGGCATGAAGAAAAACGGCTACACCGCCGAGTTCGCCGCGCAGATCTTCGAGCAGATCAAGGGCTTTGGCAGCTACGGTTTCCCCGAGTCCCACGCCGCCAGCTTTGCCTTGCTGACGTACGCCAGTTGCTGGTTGAAATGCCACGAGCCGGCGGCCTTCGCCTGTGCGCTGATCAACAGCTGGCCGATGGGGTTCTACAGCCCGGACCAGATTCTGCAGGACGTTCGGCGTCATCATTTGCAGGTTCGCCCGGTGGATGTGCGCGCCAGTGACTGGGACTGCAGCCTGGAACCGATCAGCGGTGCGCAACCGGCGATTCGCTTGGGGCTACGCATGATCAAGGGCTTTCGCGAGGACGATGCCCGACGCATCGAAGCGGCCCGCTCGCAAGGCGCGTTCGCCGACATCGCCGACCTCGGTGGGCGGGCGCGGCTCGATGCCCGCGCCCAGGAGCAACTGGCCGATGCCGGCGCGTTGCGTGGCCTGGCCGGCGACCGCCACCGGGCGCGCTGGGAAGTGGCGGGGGTGCAAAAGCAGCTGGGGTTGTTTGCCAGCCTGCCGAGCCAGGAGGAGGATGTGGTGGCGCTGCCCAAACCTACCGTGGGTGAGGACCTGCAAGCCGATTACGCCAGTGTCGGCACCACCCTCGGGCCGCATCCGCTGGCCCTGTTGCGGGGTGAGTTGAAGGCACGGCGCTGCCGCAGTTCGAAAGAATTGCTGGACGTCGAGCACGGTCGGCCGGTCAGCGTCGCCGGGCTGGTCACCGGCCGGCAACGCCCGGCCACCGCCAGCGGCGTGACCTTCGTCACCCTCGAGGACGAGTTCGGCAACGTCAACGTGGTGGTGTGGCGAGACCTGGCCGAGCGCCAGCGCCAGGTGCTGGTCGGCTCGCAGCTGCTCAAGGTCGATGGGCGCTGGGAGAAGGAGGGCGAGGTCCGGCATCTGATAGCCGGACGCTTGAGTGACCTGAGTGCGTTGCTCGATGGCATCACTGTGCGTAGCCGGGATTTTCACTGACGCCGCAAGCCTGTGGGAGCGAGCTTGCTCGCGATGACGGTTTTACAGTCAACATCTGCGCTGCCTGACAGACCGCTATCGCGAGCAAGCTCGCTCCCACAGGGTTTGTGTTAATGCCTGCTATTTGGCCAGTGGCCAAAACCGCTCGCCACCGCCCGGGGCATCCGTCCACGCCTGCAGCGAGCGCGTCGGCAAATCGAAGTAATCCCGCGTGCGCGCATAGCCATGCCCGCCCATGCGTCCGATCGCATCCAGCCCCAACTGATCGATGTACAGGGTTTTCGGGTCGATCAGTTCGTCACGCACATGCGCCATCAGCACTTCACCAAAGATGATCTCCCGGGATTGGCCGATGGACAGCGCCATCATCCGCCGGCACTCCAGCGCCACCGGGGCTTCGCCGATGCGCGGGCATTTGACCGTGGTGCCGGGGATGGCGGTGAGGCCAGCGGCGGTCAGTTCGTCGAAGCCGGGGGCGAAGGGCACGGCGCAGACGTTCATGGCCTCCACCAGCGCGTCGCTGACGATGTTCACGGTGAATTCCTGATTGAGCTGGATGTTGCGGGTGGTGTCCTTGGGGCTTTGGTCGCCGTAGTTTTCCACGCCAAGGGCGAGGATTGGCGGATCGGCCGACAGCGCATTGAAAAAGCTGAACGGCGCCGCGTTGATCCGGCCTTCGCCGTCGACGGTGGTGACCAGGGCAATCGGTCGTGGCACGACGCTGCCGATCAGAATCTTGTATTTGTCCCGTGGGCTCAGTGTGCTGAAGTCAAAGCTTTGCATAGGCAGAATTTCCTAAAGGAGAGGCTCGATCGCGCTCAGCGGCGTCTGTGCGCTGTAGTCATCGGCGAACGGGATGGCCGGCTGGAACAGGCTTTTCCAGTCCGGTTGGCCGAAGGCCCGGTCGCTGTGGCTGCGCATCAGTTTTTCGAATTGGCGTTGGGCCTGGCGTTGCAGGGCGGGGTAGTCGACGCCCTCGACCTGGCCGTCCTGCATCACGCAGCGACCATCGATGTAGCTGGCGATGCAGTCGTCGCCGCGACCGGCCAGTACAAGATTTTTCAGCGGGTCGAACAAAGGCCCCAGGTGCATCCCGCGCAGGTTGAACACGCTGATGTCGGCCTTGCAGCCCGGTGCCAGTCGGCCGAGATCGTCACGCCCCAGAGCCTTGGCGCCGCCAAGGGTCGCAGCGTTGTACATATCCAGTGTGCTGGTCAGCGAGTTGCCGCCCTCCATCAGCCGGGCGATGTTCAGGCCCTGGCGCATGTTGTCGAGCAAGTCCGCCGGCCAGGTGTCGGTACCGAGGGCGAAGTTGACGCCCTTGGCGCGATAGCGGCCAAACGAGTTCAATGCCTCGCCGTCCCGGGCAAACACCACCGGGCAATGCACCAGGCTCGCGCCGCCATCCACCATACGTTGCAGGTCGTCATCGCCGTGGGTGTAGATGCCGTGGGGCAGCAGGCTGCGTGGGGTCAGCAGCCCAAGCTGCTGCAACCAGCCCAGCGGCGAGGTGCCGCGCAGTTGCTCGACCATCGCCACTTCACCGAGGCCCTGACAACAGTGCAAACGCATCGGTGCGTTCAGTTCCCGGCTCAGCGCGGCAGTGCGTTGCAGCAGCGCCGGGGTGCAGGTCTGGATGCGATCGGGCAACAGTGCACCACGAATCAGGCCGTTGTTCGCGCCGTCGAAATCCCGGAAAAACCGTTCGGCGGCATCGAGGCCGGCCATGCCCCGGGCTTCGTCCCAGTGGTGCGCCAGGGTGCTATCGGCGCGCCAGTAACTCATGCCGCTCATGTAGCAGGGGCCCAGGTAAGTGCGCAGTCCCAGCTCGGCCGCCACGCCGGCCACCGCCGAGAACTCGTCGTAGGTCTCGGCCCACTCGCGGTAATACATCGAGGTGATCGGCATGGCCGTGGTGATGCCGTTGCGGATCAGTTGCGTGAAGGCGTAGCGGTATTTGAAGACTTCTTCTTCGGGGCTGTAACTTTCCCGGGATCCGCGCGCCAGATACTGCGCCGACCACATCCGACCCATGTTGCGCTCATCACCGTTGTCCAGGGTCAGTACCGTAGAATCAAGATCGCCAAGGGCATCCAGATCGATGAAACCGGGGCCGATCAACGCGTTGCCGTAATCGATCCACTGATCCACCGGGCCCGGATAACCGCGCCCGACAAACTCGATGCGCGAGCCTTCGAACACCACTTCGCCGTCGCGCCACAGCACATGCTGCGTGCCGTCGAAGCCGACCACGCAACTGGCCCGCAAGCCGATGCGCTTCACAGACGGCTTTCCAGCAAACGACCGCCCGCAGCGATCAAGCGACCCGCACGATAGACTTGACGCGGCGGTCGCGAAACCACCGCTTCACCCAACGTTTGCACGGGCATCAGCAGGAAGTCCGCTGGCTGGCCGATCTGCAGGCGATTGGCTGCGCGACCCAGCGCCTGGGCACCGTTGACAGTTGCCGCGTCGAACGCCGCCGCCAGTTCTTCGTCCTTGTTCAAATCGAAGCGGAACGCCAGCAGCATCGCGCGCTCCAGCATGTCGCCGTTGCCCATGGGCGACCAGGCGTCACGAATGCCGTCCGAGCCCAGGCAAAGATTCACGCCGGCTTCGCGCAGGGCCTGGAACGGCGGCACCGCGCAATCGGCCGGGGCCGAACTCATCAGCGAAACTCCCAGTGTCGCCAGGCGCTCGGCCACCGGTTTGACCTGGCTCCATGGCAGCATGCCGAGGCAGTAGGCATGGCTGATCATCACCCGGCCTTGGCGGCCGAAGCGCTCGGTGTAGTCGGCGATGAGCGCGATCTGCCACAGGCCCAGCTCGCCCTTGTCGTGCAGGTGAATGTCGACGCCACGGTCAAATTCGCTGGCCAGCTTGAAGACGAAATCCAGTTGGGCAATCGGGTCGTTGTCGATGCCACACGGGTCCAGTCCACCGACGTTCTCCACGCCCAGGGCCATGGCTTCGCGCATCAGTTCGGCGGTGCCGGGGCGGCTGATCAGCCCGGTTTGCGGGAACACCACCAGTTGCAGGTCGATCAGGTCGCGGTATTGTTCGCGCAGTTGCTGCATGGCCTCGACATGCCGCAGGCCGAACTCCGGGTCGATGTCGACGTGGCAGCGCATGGTCAGCGAGCCGCGGGCGATGCAGTTTTCCAGCAGGGCGCCGGCCCGTTGTGCAATCGGTGTGGTGACTTCGCGCAGGATGCGCCGTTCGTTGGCGATGTAGTCCTTGAGGGTCGGACCTGCGCTGTTGGGGCGCCAGGGCTGGCCCCAGAGGGTTTTGTCCAGGTGCACATGGCTTTCCACCAGGGCGGGGGTGAGCAACTGGTTCTCGCCGTCGATGTCGGTGGCGGCCAGGGCTTCGTTCGAAGCTGGGCGACGTTGGGTGAACCGGCCGTTTTCGATCAGCAGGTCTTCGGCGGGGGTGCCATAGGGGCGCACGTTGCGTAGCCAGCGGGGTTGATTCATTGCAAACCTCGATTTTTATGGTGTCTGGACGGGCCTCATCGCGAGCAAGCTCGCTCCCACAGGGACTTTGTGAACGCCGAAGATCCACTGTGGGAGCGAGCTTGCTCGCGATGGCCGCGACTCGGTTTCAAGTCAAACAATCAGCCCTTGAGCTTGGCCCAGATCCGGTCCTGCAGCTCCCGCGCCTTGTTGCTGCATTCCTTTTCAGGACGCAGGCGCGAGGCGAATTCGTCGGGCATGTTGATGGCATCCATCACCCGCCATTTGGCGTCGATCAGCTTGTCGCTCTGGATGCCGTTGTCGTAGGCGATGGCGTTGGACACGGCGGCGGCGTTTTCCGGTTTCATCATCCAGTCGATGAAAATCTTCGCGTTGCCGGGGTGTGGCGCGCTCTTGGGTACGGCGAAGTTGTCCTGGAACATCGCCAGGCCTTCCTTCGGATAGACGTACTTGATGGTGCTTTTTTGCAGGGTGGCGCGGGCAGTGGAGCCGTTCCAGTTCTGCATCATGATCACTTCGCCGGAGGCCATGCGGTCGACGGTGTTGTCCGAGCTGTACATCTTCAGGAAGGGTTTCTGTTTTTGCAGCAGTTCGAGGATGCGCTTGGCGTCCTGCGGGTTTTCGCTGCACTCGTCGACATTCAGGTAGTGGCTGGCGGCGTTGATCACGCTGCTGGAGGTGTCGAGGGCGGCGAGCTGGCCTTGCAGTTCCTTGCGCGGCTCGAAGAACTCTTTCCACGAGTCGTCGAGCTTGCCGCCGGGCACCCGGGCGCTGTCATAGGAGAACCCGGTGGTGCCCCACAGGTACGGTGCCGAGAACTTGCGGCCCGGGTCGAAGCTCGGGTCGCGGAACGCCGGTTTGACGTACTGGAAGTTGGGCAGGGTCGAGGCGTCGATTTCCAGCAGCAGGTCCTGGTTGATCAGGGTGCGCATGATCGATTGCGATGGCACGATCACGTCGTACGCCGCGCCGCCGGCCTGCAGTTTGGCCAGCAGGGTTTCGTTGCTGTCGTAGCCGTCCATGGTGACCTTGATGCCGGTCTCCTTTTCGAACTTGGCCAGCAGGTCGACCGGGTAATAATCGGTCCAGTTGTAGAAGAACAGCTCCTTGGGCTCGGCGGCCTGGGCGCTGGACGCAGCGAACGCGGTGAAGCAACTCAAGGCCAGACCGGCAACGGCGAAACTGGCAGCAGCAAAACGGGGGCTTTTCACTTTCTTGCTCATAAAGAAGTCTCCAGGCTCATTGTTGTTTGCCGCGCTGTCCCAGCCAGAAGGCCAGCACCACCAGCACGATGGATATCACCAGCATCAGGGTCGAAATCGCATTGATCTCCGGCGTCACGCCGGCCTTGATCGCCGAGAAGATGTACACCGGCAAGGTGGTCGAACCGGGACCTGCGACAAAGAAAGTCATGATGAAATCGTCGAGGCTGACCACGAACGCCAGCACCGAACCGGACAGCACCGCCGGCCACAGCAGCGGCAAGGTCACCCGGCGAAACACCTGCCAGGGGTTGGCGTACAGGTCGTTCGCCGCCTCCAGCAGGCTCTTGTCCAGGTCATTGAGGCGCGCGCGGATCGGCAGGTAGGCAAAGGGGATGCAAAAGCCGATGTGGGCGATGATCACCGTCAGCAGGCCGAGCTTGATTCCCAGCGCCATGAACAGCAGCAGGGTGGCGACGGCTGTGACGATTTCCGGCAGGATCAGCGGCAGGTTGATCCCGCCTTCGACCATTTTCTGTCCATAGAACGGCCGGTACGTCGCCAGCGCCGCGAGCAGGGCAATCGCCGTGGCGCAGACCGTGGCGATGCTGGCGACGATGATCGAGTTCAACGCCGCGGTCTGGATCGACGGGTTGGCCAGGATGCGTCCGTACCAGGCGAACGAAAACTCGGTCCACACCGTCGCCGAACGGTTGGCGTTGAAGCTGTAGGCGATCAGCACGAAAATCGGCAGGTACAGATAGGCCAGCATCAACAGGCTGACTTCACGGGTCAGCGGCAGCTTCTTCAGGTGCAGGGCAATCATGCTTGGGCTCCTGGGCGTTGGGTCTTGGCGGCATTGCGGCTATAGAGGGCGTAGAGCACCAGGGACAGCAACATGATCCCCAGCAGCAGGAACGACAGCGAACTGCCCAGCGGCCAGTTGCGCGCGGTGCCGAACTGCTGCTGGATCAGGTTGCCGATCATCAGCGTCTTGCCGCCACCGAGGATCGCCGGGGTAATGAAGGCACCCAGGCTCGGCACGAACACCAGCAAGGCACCGGCAATCACCCCCGGCATCGACAGCGGCAAGATGATCCGCCGCAACGCATGCCAGCGATTGGCGCCCAGGTCGTAGGCGGCTTCCACCAGGCGCCAGTCGAGTTTCTCCAGGGTCGAGTAGATCGGCAGGATCATGAACGGCAGGAAGCTGTAGACCAGGCCGACGCTGACCGCGAAATCGTTGTAGAGCAGGGTGATGCCGCCGGCCTGGGGGAACAGCGCGTTGAGGCTCTGGGCGACCCAGCCGTGTTCGCGCAGGATGATCAGCCACGCATAGTTGCGAATCAGCAGGTTGGTCCAGAATGGGATGGTGATCAGCAACACCATCAGGTTGCGCCGGCGCGGCGTCAGGCTCGACATCCACAACGCCACCGGGAAGCCGAACAGGAAACACAGGACCGTGGTGCCCCCGGCCTGGAACACCGAGCGCAACAACGCCTGGGCGTAGACCCAGTTCAGTTCCAGTTCGCCGTCGAAACCTTCCTGGAAGAACAGCTGCACATAACTTTGCAATTGCCAGTTGGCCTGCCAGTCGACGCCGCCATAGACGTTGCGCGGCAACAGGCTGATGTAGCCCATGATGCCCAGCGGAATGGCGATCAGGGCCAGCAGGGTCAGGACGACCGGGCTGAGCAACAGCGCGCGGTTGAGGGCCGGGGAAGTGCTGCTGACGCTCATCTCAGGCCTCCATCAGCAGGCAGGCGTGGGGAGGCAGGTTGACCGCGACGCGATCACCCACCACCCGCCCGTGGCTCAGGCCTTCGTTGTTCTCGCGCAGCATGACCTTGATGTCGTTGTTCAGGCGGCACTGATAGAGCGTGGCCGTGCCGACATACAGCACGGCCTCGATCACGCCGCGCAGGTGGTGGGGCTGCGACGGCTCGACCAGTTGCGAGCGCTCGGGGCGGAACGCCAGTTGCACCTTGCTGCCGTCAAAGCCCTGGGCCGGGCAGGGGATTTCCACGGGCATGCCGTTGGGCACGAAGAGCTTTTCGTTCTGCTGGCCGCGCTTGAGGTGCCCGGGGAGGAAGTTGATGTCGCCGATGAATTGCGCGACGAACTGGTGCTGCGGACGCTCGTAGATCTCGTTGGGCGTGCCGATTTGCAGGATCTTGCCGGCGGACATCACGGCGATGCGATCGGACAGGGTCAGCGCTTCTTCCTGATCGTGGGTGACGAAAATAAAGGTGATCCCGGCTTCTTTTTGCACGCGCTTGAGTTCGACCTGCATTTCCTTGCGCAGCTTGAGGTCGAGCGCCGACAGCGGCTCATCGAGCAACAGCACTTTCGGTTTCGGCGCCAGGGCCCGGGCCAGAGCCACCCTTTGCTGTTGGCCGCCGGACAGTTCGGCCGGTTTGCGTCTGGCCAGGTGCTGCATTTGCACCAGCGCGAGCATTTCCTCGACCCGCTGCGGGATCAGTTTGCGATCAAGGCCCTGCATCTCGAGGCCGAAGGCGATATTCTGCGCAACACTCATGTGCGGAAACAGCGCGTAACTCTGGAACACCGTGTTGACCCGTCGCTTGAACGGCGGCAAATCGTTGACCGGCTCGCCCGCGAGGCGGATCTCACCGTCGCTGACGTGCTCGAAGCCGGCAATGGTGCGCAGCAGGGTGGTCTTGCCACAGCCCGAGGGGCCGAGCAGGGTGAAGAATTCGTTGTCGGCGATGTCGACAGAAACATTGTCGAGGGCTGGCGCCAGCCCGGGGTCGTCGGAATATCGCTTGGAGACGTTTCGCACTTCAATTGCAACTGGATGACCCATAATGGTGCATTCCTCTAATTATTGTATGCAAAATCTGGATGCAATTTAGAAATACCCGGATTAACCTGCTCGTGCAAGTCCCTTTTTCAATGGCTGATCATTCGCCAGGGTCGTTTGCACAGGGCGCAAGGAGTTGATGAATGACGGAAAAGAAACTGGAAACCACGGTCGACCGCGTCTACCAAGGGGTTTACGAGGCGATCAGCAAGCGCTCGTTGCGTCCGGGGATGAAGCTGGGCGAAGCCTCGCTGGCCGAGCTGTTCAACGTCAGCCGCACGTCTGTGCGGGCTGCGCTCAAGCAGTTGGAGGCCGATGGGTTGGTCACCACCGAGCCCAATAAAGGTGCATCGGTGTCATTGCCCAGTGACGAGGAGATCCGCTCGCTGTTCGAAACCCGGCGCCTGGTCGAGATCGGTATCGTCAGTGAACTGTGCCGTCGCCGGGATACGGCGGTGACCCAGGACCTGCGCGATCACCTGCTGCTGGAAGATGAAGCGCATCAAAGCGGTGATCACGAACGGCTGATACACCTGCTCGGCGAGTTCCACATCAAACTGGCCCGCAGCCTGAACAACCCGGTATTGCTCGACTGGTTCCAGAAGCTGATTTCCCGGGCCTCGCTGTATGCCGCCGCGCTCGATGATGACAGCCACGAAGCCTGCCGCGACGATGAACACCTGCGGTTGATCGAGTACATAGAGGCGGGCAACCAGAGCGCGGCCATCGAGTTGACCTGCATGCATTTGAATGGCATCGAGAAGGCCATTCTCGATGTCGCGGCGACCCTGAAAAGCAGTTACAACCCGCTCAAGCATCTGATTGAGGTGTAGGAGCTGTCGAAGGCAAAAGTCAAAAGATCGCAGCCTGCGGCAGCTCCTACAGGGGCGCCCATTTCATTGCATCGGTTATACCTGCATCTGATTGAGGTGTAGGAGCTGCCGAAGGCTGCGATCTTTTAAAAGTCAAAATCAAAAGATCGCAGC